>DATGJK010000518.1:0-22330 GCA_035295245.1 Acidobacteriaceae bacterium | reverse complement strand
GGCTGCGGAGCGCGCGGCTGCCTGGAGACGTACGCCTCCGCCACCGCCATTGTGCGGCGCGCTCGCGAACTGGGTGTCCAAACACCGACGCATGGAGTGCTGACCGCGCTCGCCGTAGCGGAACGGGCGAAGCTCGGCGATGAGCGCGCGCTGCAGGTCTTCGATGAGGTGGGGTATGCGCTGGGGCTTTCGCTGGCACACCTGGTGAATGCGCTGGACCTGCCGCTCTACGTCATTGGCGGAGGTGCGGCGGCCGCCTGGGGCCTGTTCGCTCCGCGAATGTTCGCGACCTTGCGGGAGATGAGCTACGTCTACCGCATGTCGATGCCGGCCGATCCGAATGTATTCGAACGGGGAAAGACGCATATCGCGCCCGCGCAACTGGGCAGCGAGGCGGGGATCCTGGGCGCGGCGATGCTGCCGCTGAGCGAGCAGGCGGCGCTGCGGCAGTAGCACCGGCAGTGTGCTACGCTCACCCGCAAGAAGGGTGCCTTCATGCAGCTGCGCCTGGTTCTGCTGCTGTTTCCCGCCGCGCTCGTTTCCGCGCAGATCACGCCAGCGACTCCGCCGCTTCGCACGGGACTGTGGCAAACGGAGATCACGGTTGAGGTCAGCGGTCTTCCTGGCAGCACGGGCGCACCGAGCACCGTCGTGAAGCGTTACTGCATGAAGCCGGGGAGCTGGAAGGACCTGGTGCAGAATCCGGACTCGTCCGCAGACTGCACCACGGCCAATCTGCAGCAGGATGCACACCACCTGGCCTTCGACCAGACCTGCAGGGGCAAGGATGGCCTCACGGCGACGGCGCACGTTGAAATGGAACTGGACAGCAAAGAGGCGATGCACGGCACCTCGTCCATGAACATGACGGTGCCGGGGCTTCCCCATGGCATGATGAGCAAATCCCGCTTCAAGTGGAAGTATGTTACGGCGGAATGCGGTGATCTGAAACCCGGCGAGCAGCGGGACGGGCCGGCGGGCGCTTACTGAGCGCTGTCGTCGGCAATGGCGAAGTAGCCCTTGCGCGCCTGAATTTTCAGACCCTCGGGCTGGTCTTTGTCCTTACACGCGATGTCGACGTGGCGGAACATGCCATTCATCTGATGGTTCCCCGGGACGTACTGCACCATGTACTGTGTGCGCAATTCCTGTTCGATCTGATCAAAAGCATCTTCGAGCTTTTTGCCGTTGTTTCCAACATTGATGACGCGGCCGCCGGTGGCTTCGGTCAGCTGCTTCATCTGGTAGTCACCGGTGTATCCACCCAGCGGATAGCCGTTGCTCATGTAGAAGCCACGGTCGGCGATCATGATGACGTAAATGATGGCGTTGGCGTTCTCGGCAGCGGCGATGGCCGCTTTGGGTTTGGTCTCGCTGCCCTGGTCCTCGCCATCGGTCAGCAGAATCAGAGCTTTGCGCCCGGTTTCGCTGCGCATCTTGTCGTTCGAGGCCAGATAAACGGCGTCATAGAGCAGGGTGCCCTTGGGAACTCCGTGAACGGGCACTGGCCCCTGGCCGATTCCCGGAACGCCGCCCGCGCCACCGCCGCCAGCCGTGTTGATCTGCACTTTGTTAATCGCTCGTTCCAGCTCGCGGGTGCTGTTGGTGAAGTCCTGCTCCAGGTTGACGCCAACGTCAAAGCTCAGCAGGAAAGCTTCATCTTTCGGACGGAGAATGCGCTTCAGAAACTCGCTGGCTGACTGCTGCTCGAGCGGAAGAACGTATTGCTGGCTGCCGCTGGTGTCGATGAGGATACCGAGGGTCAGCGGCTGAGTTGCTTCGGAGACAAAGCTGGTCAGCTTCTGCGGCTGCTTGTCCTCGAAGACGGTGCAGTCGTCTTTGGTCAGGTACGGAACCAGGGCGTTGTGCTTGTCGCGAACGGTAAAGTACTCGCTGACCAGGTTCGACGTGACGTGCAGCGTCTCACGCGGGGCGCTCGCGTCGGGATCCGGCGTGTTCGGAACTGTGCTGACCGGAGGAGCATCGGGTGACGGAGCGGCCTGTGCCCACGTCAGAGGGACAGCAGATGCCAGAAGCAGAACGGGGATTGTCAACACACGCATACGGCAATTTCCTGAGCACTTAGACGGAAGGAACGAGCCATCGGTTATACGGGGATGGGCTCGCCAGTGTCTGATAATCTTGAGCATACGCTTCATTCGCTTCCGGTTGGGCGCGGCATCCTATGTGATGGAAGGTACCTGCGCGGCTCTGCGGGAGAGCGGATATGGACGTACGTGGTTTGCCGTTCTGGAGTAGAAGGATTGGGGGATTCACATTGATGCGCGCAGTTCGGTTTGGCGCTCCGGCTTTTGTACTGTCTGGTCTGCTGCTTGTGGGCGGGGGGTACGCGCAACAGCAGAGCGTTCCGGATGCTCCGGCGCCGCAACAGAATCAGTCGAATCCGCCCAACGCTCCTGCGCCGCAACCGTCCTCTTCCAGTTCGCTGAACAATCTGAAGGGCCAGGTGGCGCCGGGCAGAGGAACGACGGCGGCCAATGAAGCGGATCAGGCACAACAGAACGCCGGCCAGCCTGCGCCGCACATCGAAAACGGCACCGTTCCGCAAAATCAGGGCCCGACCGGGCCGGACGATTTCCAGAAGACGCCGCCCATCATGCCGCCTCCAGGGCAGATTGGGCCGATGCCGCCCCCTCCACCTCAGGCGGACAACTCCGGCATCACGACGTTCCATACCGGAGTTACGGTTGTGGACGTGCCGGTGATCGTGCGCAACAAGAAGAACCAGCTGGTTGCCGGGCTCGACTGGTGGCGGTTCCGTGTTTACGAAGACGGCGTGCGCCAGAACATCTGGTATTTCTCGACCGATCAGGTTCCGCTTTCGATCGCCCTGGTCGTGGATGACACACTGCCTTCGGACATCATGCAGAAGGTGAATGCAAGCTTTGGCGCGGTCACCGGTGCTCTGACGCCGGCCGACTCGGTAGCGGTGGTTACCTACGCGGGGACCGGGCCGGTACTCCAGACGGATTTCACCCAGGCGACGGGGCGACGTCTGCCCGCCGTGCTGGAGGCTTCGAAGAGGCCGGGTGCAGAAATGGGCGTGCCCGATGTGGACAGTCCGTTCTCGCGCGGACCGGTAGTCAATGGGCAATCGGTGGATCCAAATCTCGATGTGCAGCACGGGAACTCGAGCGGGTTCCTTGTGATTCCGCATGTGACCCATCCGCTCAACGACGCGATTCTGTTTGCGGCGGAGCGCCTGGCGCATCAGCCGGCAGGCCGGCGCCGGATCATTTACGTGGTCAGCGACGGAAGAAACGTCCGCAGCAAGGCGACGTATAAGGAAGTGCTGGAATACCTGCTGACGAACAACATCTCGGTCTACGGGACCGAAGTGGGTGGATCGGCGCTATGGGGCATCGGTTACCTTGATCGCATGAAGCTCCCGTTCCTCCAGCCCGATAACGTACTGCCTCGTTTCGCGTACCCGACGGGCGGCGACGTGCAGGCGGAGCTGACGGAAAACGGGATCCAGAACGCGTTTGTTCATATCACCGAATCGGTGCGCACCGCCTACACGATCGATTATTTGAGCCATCAGCCAACGATCAGCGGGAAGTATCACAACATCGAAGTGCGCGTGGAAGGCCTGCCTGGCTTAACGGTAGAGGCGAAGAGCGGATATTATCCGTCTGCTTCCTCCACCCAGTACTGACCGATCTGCCGGAAGAGACTGAGGGGAGTTGTGCGCGGCTCCCGTCTTCGGCTGCGCGTCGAGGTGCGCAGACTGGTATCCTGTCCTTTCACCTTCGGCGTTGTTCCTGTTTTTGAAAATCCCATAAAGTGAGAGGCTGGTCGAGCAACTGTGAACCGCGCGCCTGCTCGATACGGCCAGTTCAATGGCTGACGCAAAACTACAAATCATCCCCCTGGGCGGATTGGGCGAGTTCGGCATGAACTGCCTCGCCATCCGCTACAAAGACGACATCCTCGTCATCGATGCGGGCCTCATGTTTCCCGAGACGGAACTGCTGGGGGTGGACATCGTTGTCCCGGACATTTCCTGGCTGATCGAGAACAAGGAGCAGGTCCGCGCGATCATTCTGACGCACGGCCATGAGGACCATATTGGCGGGCTCCCCTGGATCCTGTCGGAGCTCAATGTTCCCGTTTACGGAACGGAGTTTACGCTGGCCTACGTGGAAGGCAAGCTGGAAGAGCATGCGCTGCTCGACGACGCGGAGCTGATCGAGATCACGCCGGGAGCGCGTTTTGGGATCGGGCCGTTTACGGTTGAGCCCATCCGCGTCACGCATTCTCTGGTGGATTGCGTGGCGCTGGCCATCGATACGCCGGTTGGCACCATCGTCCATACGGGGGATTTCAAGATCGACCTGTCGCCGCCGGATGGCAAGGCTTTCGATCTGCATCGGTTCGCGGAGATCGGCAAGCGCGGCGTTCTGGCGCTGCTGCAGGATTCCACCAACGTGGAACGCTACGGCTACACTCCGAGCGAGTGGGCGGTGAAGCCGCGGCTGGATGAGATTTTCTCGCGCACGAAGAAGAAGCTGTTCTTCAGCTGCTTTTCATCGTCGATTTACCGCATTCGCATTGCGACGGAGCTGGCGCGCTTCCACGGACGCAGGGTGGCGATTGTGGGGCGGTCGATGCTGGAATCGACAGAGATCGCGCAGGACCTCGGCTATCTGGAATTGCCCGCCGGCATGCTGATCCATCCGGGGCAGGTGAATGACCATCCGCCGGAACAGGTGATGATCCTGATCAGCGGCACGCAGGGCGAGCCGATGAGCGCGCTCAGCCGCGCCGCGGTAGATAACCACAAGCACGCGAAGATCCAGCCGGGCGACACCGTCATTCTCAGTTCGCGCGTCATTCCGGGCAACGAGAAGAGCATCTTCCGGGTGATCGATCACTTGTGCCGGCGCGATGCCGACGTGATCTACGACGATGGGTCGCACGGGCTGATCCACGTGAGCGGCCATGCCAGCCAGGAAGAGCAGCGGCTGATGATCAATCTGCTGCGGCCGAAGTTCTTTATCCCAATTCACGGCGATTACCGGCACCTGAAGAAGCATGCGGAGATGGCGCAGCGGCTCGGGGTGGTGGATCTGGCGCTGACGATGGAGAACGGAGACGTTCTGGAACTGGATCGCGACAGTGCGCAGAAGACAGGTACGGTGACGGCTGGGCGCGTCTGCATCGACTCAGGTTCGACGGCGGATGTGGTGGAGGATCTGGTGATCCGCGACCGGCGGCATCTTTCCGAAGATGGGTTCGTGCTGCCGATTCTGACGATCAATAAGCTGAGTGGCAAAGTCGAGCGGCAGCCGGAATTGGTAAGCCGCGGGTTTGTGGGAGCAGAACCGGGGCTGATGGAAGGCGCGCGGCAAGTCGTGACGCAGACGCTGGACAACTCCAGCGCGGAAGAGAAGGCCGACTACGGGGTCATCAAAGAGAAGATTCGGATCGACCTGAAGCGCTACATCCAGAAGAACACCAGCCGGCGTCCGCTGATCATGCCGGTGATACTGGAGATCTGAGCCACGCCGGCGTTGTGAGATTCTGAGGCACGTTGCTAATAAGGCGTGCGCCCGCCGGTTGCTCCGTAGATTTCGCCTGTGACATATGTGGCGTCCTGTGACGCGAGAAAGACGAAAATCGGTGCGAGTTCCGCAGGCTGCGCGGCCCGTTCGAACAGCGTATTCTTCCCGAAGTCTTTCACCTTTTCTTTTGGCATGGTGGAGGGAATCAGAGGGGTCCACACCGGGCCCGGCGCGACACCGTTCACGCGAATCTCTTTTTTCGCGAGCGCCTTGGACAGCGCTTTCGTGAAATTGGCCAGCGCGGCTTTGGTCGGCGCGTAAGCAAGCAGATTCGGGCTGGGTTCGAACGACTGAATCGAGCAGGTGATGATGATGGAGCCGCCCTTGGGCAGGATCTCCGCCGCCGCCTGCGACAGAAAGAACGTCCCGTACACGTTCGTTCGGAAATGCCGGTCGAATTCTTCCTCCGGCAGATCGCCGATGTCATCGTAGGTCCGCTGAAACGCGGCGTTGCTCACCACAATATCCAGCTTGCCGAGCCGTCGCACCGCCGTTTCGACAAGCTTCTGACAGTACTTCTTTTTCTGCACATCGCCCGGCACGAGCACGGCCTGGCGGCCCGCCTGCTCCACCCACTTTGCCGTCTCTCTGGCGTCGTTCTCTTCTTCGGGCAGGAAGCTGATGACCAGGTCCGCGCCTTCGCGCGCATAGGCGATCGCCACCGCCCGGCCGATGCCGCTGTCCGCTCCGGTGATGATGGCGGCCTTGCCGGCCAGCCGCCCGTTCCCGGTATAGCTCTTTTCGCCATGATCGGCAGGGGGCGACATCTTTTTCTCTTTCCCCGGGGGCGGCTGCTGCTCGGAGGAGTACGGAGGCTGAGCCTGGGCTTTCCTGGGGCGCGGATCAGGAACATTTCTGGGCATGCATCGTTTTGATGCCGCAGCAGCTTGGCCTGTTTGCGTCAAAACCTGTCGACAACTTCCCCGTAGGCGATGGCTTCCAAAAGAACGGGGGAATTTCCTGATGAATGCATCCGATATTTTGGTTGAGCGGCTCATCGCGTGGGGCGTGGACACGATCTTCGGTATTCCCGGCGACGGCATCAACGGTGTTTTCGAGGCGTTGCGCGAGAACAAGGACCGCATTCGCTTCATCCACGTGCGACATGAAGAAGCAGCCGCATTTGCCGCGTGCGCGTATGCGAAATTTACCGGGCGGCTGGGCGTTTGCATCGCAACCTCCGGTCCCGGCGGAATTCACCTGCTGAACGGCCTGTACGACGCGAAGATGGACCGCGCGCCCGTGCTCGCCATTACCGGAATGCAGCATTCCGATCTCATCGGGACCCTGACCCAGCAGGACGTCGCGCTCGACAAATTGTTCATCGACGTCGCCGTCTACAACGAACGCGTGATGAACGGCGCCCATATGGAGTCGGTGGCCGACCTGGCGATCCGGACGGCTCTTGAGACGCGAGGCGTTGCGCACATCACCATTCCTGTCGATGTGCAGGTGGAGTCGACCAAAAAGGGCCGCACCAAGCGGAACCCACCGCACCATACCTCATCCACGCCCGCGTATTCGGAGCATCTGCCCTCGCGCGTGGATCTGGAGCATGCCGCAGACATTCTGAACCGCGGTAAGCGGATCGCGATTCTGGCGGGGCAGGGCGCTCTGCAGGCTACCAGCGAACTGGAAGAGGTAGCTGAGATTCTCGGCGCGCCCATTGTCAAGGCGCTGCTGGGCAAGGCGGCCGTTCCCGACGACAGTCCCTACACCACCGGCGGCATCGGACTGCTCGGGACGGAACCATCACAGAACGCGCTTGAAGACTGCGACACGCTGTTCATTATTGGATCGTCTTTTCCCTACATTGAATATCTGCCGGAGCCCGGGCAGGCAAAGTGCGTGCAGATTGACATCGACCCGCAGCGCATCAGCCTGCGCTATCCCGCGGATGTTGGGCTGATCGGCAGCTCGCGCGCCTGCCTGCGAGCCCTGATTCCGCTGCTGAAAAAGCATGACAAGGGATTTCTGAAGAAGGCTCAGAAAGCCAAGAAGGACTGGGAAGAGCTGATGGAGCAGCGCGGTACCTGGATGGACAAGCCCATGAAGCCGCAGGTGGTTGGCTGGGAGCTGGGGAAGCGCATCCCGGCGAATGCTATCGTCACTTCGGATTCGGGAACCATCACGACATGGTGGGCGCGTTACGTGCCGGCGCGGCGCGGCCAGATGCACAGCTGTTCAGGCAATCTGGCAACGATGGCCTGCGGATTGCCTTACGCAATCGGCGCCGCCGTGGCGTACCCGGACCGGCCGGTGTACTGCATCATCGGCGACGGCGGCCTGAGCATGCTGATGGGCGAGCTGATCACGGTGGCGGCCTACAACCTGAACATCAAGATCATCGTGATCAAGAACAACACGCTCGGGCAGATCAAGTGGGAGCAGATGGTCTTCCTCGGCAATCCGGAGTTTGCCTGCGATCTCTATCCGGCGGATTTCGTGGCCATCGCGCGAGGCGCCGGAATTGCCGCCATGCAGATCAGCGAGGCCAGCGAGTGCGCAAAGCAGCTCGACACGGTCATGCGCACCCAGACGCCGATGCTGGTCGAGGCCGTCGTCGATCAGTTCACGGCGCCCATGCCTCCAAAGATCAAGCCTGGGCAGGCGGCGAAATTTGCCGAAGCGCTGGCGCGCGGTGAACCGAATCGCGGCCGGATCGTGCTGACCACCGCTCACGAGCGGGTGCGCGAGCTGGTCTAGCGCTGAGTTGAAGCGCGGCGTCCTGAACCTTGCGACACCGCGTCCCGTCGTAACGGCCGGAACCTGTCGCCAGGATCTCCGGCCGGATGCGGCTTGCCCCTTTCGTCAACCAATCCAGTTGACTGGATGCGCTGGGTCCTTCTACGCTCATCTGCAGCGCGAAGGGCGCATCCAGTCCGCGGAAAGGGCCGTGCCCACCTTCTGTAGTCACAATCTGACGAATCTTCTTTCAGCCTGATAGCTGCGGACTCGACAGGCGTTCCACGAAAGGAGCTTCGTATGTCCCACCTTCCGGCCCGCCCGTCACTCGAGCAATATCGGAAACAAGCCCGGGAACTGCAGCGTGCCTGCGCTGCTCGAAACCCCGACGCGCTGGACCGCATCCGCCTTCACCCGCGCTTTCGCAAGCTGACAGACGAGCAGATCCTCATGGTTGCGCTGACCGATGCGCAGCTGGTCGTGGCGCGGGAGCACGGCTTCCCGTCGTGGCCCAAATTTGCAGCGCATCTGCAAACGCTGAGCATCGTGCGCGCTCTCGATGATCCAGCCTCGGCGACAGAACTCAGCGACCCCGTTTCACTGTTCATTGAATTCGCCAGCGTTCCCCGGCATGGCTGGCATGCCTCTGGCACGCTGGAGCACGCGGAGCTGATTCGATCGCGGTACCCGCATGTGGCGAGGGCCAACATCTATGCCGCGGCGGTTGTGGCGGATGAGAATACAGTGCGCTCATTTCTGGCTGATAACGCCGCTTCGGCCACGGCTCCCGGCGGGCCGCACGGCTGGGACGCGCTGACGTACCTGTGCTTCTCGCGGTATCTGCGCCTTGATCCGTCGCGCTCGGAGGCATTCGTGAAGACCGCACGCGTGCTGCTCGATGCCGGAGCCAGCGCCAACAGCGGATGGATTGAAACGACCGACGATGACCCGCCCCGGCCGTTTCTCGAATCGGTGCTCTATGCCGCCGCAGGGCTGGCTCGTCACCCTGGGTTGACGCGCCTCCTTCTCGAATACGGAGCCGATCCCAATGACGAAGAAACCTGCTACCACGCCCCGGAGAGCTACGACAACGCGGTGATGCAGATACTCATCGAGTCCGTCCGATGCAACGAGCGCTCGCTCGCCTGGCTGGCCGCTCGCAAAGCCGACTGGCATGACGAGAAGGGCCTGCTGCTCGCGCTTGAAGGCGGAGCTGATCCCAATTACATGACGCACTGGAAGTACTCGCCCTTCCAGCACTCGATCCGGCGTGACAACGGCCTGGTGATGATTGAGATGTTTCTGGACCATGGCGCTGATCCATACCTGCGCACTGCACAGGACCGGCGCAATGCTTTTCAGATGGCCGCGTATCACGGCCGCGGGGACATTCTCGCCGAGCTGGAACGGCGCGGATTTGCGCCAAGCTACGACGGTCCCACGCCCGAGCTGGATGCCCTGGTTGCTGCCTGCGCGCGTGAGCACAGGTCGCAGGTTCAGGGGCTAATCGCGCGAAATCCGGATTTGCGGCAACAACTGCTTGATCTTGGCGGAACCCTGCTGGCCCGCTTTGCTGGAGCGGCGAATCTCGACGGCGTTCGCGTTCTGCTCGACCTCGGTATCCCCGTCAACGCGCCCTGGCCGGACGGCGATCCTTACTTCGAGCTTGCTCGCAACTCCACCGCCCTGCACGTCGCGGCGTGGCGGGCGCATCACGATATCGTCCGTGAGCTGATTGCTCGTGGTGCGAACGTGAATGCGATCGATCCGCGTGGTCGCACGCCATTGTTGCTCGCCGTCACCGCCTGCATTGATTCGTACTGGAAGTACCGGAGAAAGCCGGATTCGGTGGCCGCGCTGCTCGCCGCCGGAGCGACAACGAAGGGAATCAAAATGCCGACCGGCTACGACGCGATCGATGAGCTGCTGGGCGCAGCCGAGAATTAAGCTGCTACACTGCGAGCCTGCCATGATCAGTACCCCCACGCGTATCTCTGCCTCTTTCCTTCTGCTGATATTCACAATGACCGCCGCCGGCCAGACGCGCCGCACGTATCCCGCACGTGATCCCCATACGCCTGGCTATGTGAAGGCGAAGGAGCTTCCCGATGGGCAGCTGCCTCCGCCGAACAAGGATGGCAACTTCATCATCGGGTCGACACACGAGCCCGCTGCGGAAGTGCAGGTCCATGATGATGTCCCGCACGGAGCCGTGACGGAGCTGACGATGACCTCGGCGGACAGCAAGTTCTATCCCGGCATCACGCGCGAGCCGGGGACGTTCGGCACGCCCGATCCCGAGCATCCGGAGCGGCTGATCCTCACGACGAGTCATCCGGCTCCGTGGAAGCGGGTGGTGGCGGTCTATGTGCCGAAGCAGTACGTGCCGGGTACAGCCGCGCCGTTCATGGTGGGCGCGGATGGGCCGGATCGCAGCCTCTTTACTGCTCTCGACAACCTCATTGCCGAGCACAAAGTGCCGGTGATGATCGCCATTTCGATTCAGAACGGCGGCGGCGATGCGCAGGGCAGCGAGCGCGGGCTCGAATACGACACCATGTCCGGCAAGTATGCCGAGTGGGTCGAGCAGGAAGTGCTGCCGCTGGTCGAGTCGAAGTGCAACGTGAAACTCACGCACGATCCGGATGGACGCGCGGCCATGGGCGGGAGCTCCGGCGGGGCGGTTTCGCTGATCATGGCGTGGTACCACCCGGAGCTGTACCACCGCGTGCTGGCGTACTCGGGTACGTGGATCAACCAGCAGTGGCCATGGAATCCTGAGACGCCGCATGGGGCCTGGGGCTTCATGGATCAGCTGATCCCCAACAGTCCCCGCAAGCCGATCCGGATCTGGATGGAGGTGGGCGACCGCGACCTGCTCAATCCAAATGTGATGCGCGATGACATGCACGACTGGGTGCTGGCGAACGAAAAGATGGCCGGGGTGCTGGCGGCCAAACACTACCACTACCAGTTCGTCTTTGCCCGCAATGCCGGCCATGTGGACCACGCAACGAAGCTGCAGACGCTGCCCGAGGCGCTGGAGTACGTCTGGCAGGGTACCCGAAGCATCCGGTCCGCTGATTGACGCTAAACTGAACTCGTATGGCGTCTGCTGTGACCCTCTCGCCGGAGATCCGCCCGAAATACGAAGCCGTCATTGGGCTGGAAGTGCACGTCCAGCTCCTGACGGAGACCAAGGCGTTTTGCGGGTGCGCGAACAAGTTTGGCTCGCCTCCGAACACGAATGTTTGCCCCGTATGCCTGGGCTTGCCCGGCGCCTTGCCGGTGCTGAACCGCAGAGCCGTCGAGTTCGCCACGCTGGCCTCTTTGGCGCTCAACTGCCAGGTACGCGAGCAATCGATCTTCGCCCGCAAAAACTACTTCTATCCGGACCTGCCCAAGGGCTATCAGATTTCGCAGTACGACAAGCCGCTGGCGGAGCATGGCTGGATCGAGGTCCCGTCCGACGGCGGGACGAAGCGGATCGGCATCACGCGCCTCCACATGGAAGAGGACGCGGGCAAGAGCATGCACGAGGGTTTTGCCGACTCGGCATCGCGCACCTATGTGGACCTGAACCGCTGCGGCACGCCGCTGATCGAGATCGTCAGCGAGCCGGATATCCGGACGCCCGATGAAGCCTGGGAGTACCTCACGCGGCTGAAGGAAATCATGCTCTACACGGGCGTGAGCGACTGCAACATGGAAGAAGGCTCGCTGCGCTGCGACGCCAACGTGAGCGTGCGGATGCGCGGGGCGGAAAAGTTCGGCACCAAGGCCGAGGTCAAGAACGTCAACAGCTTCCGGTTTATTCGGGCGGCGCTGGAGTACGAGATCGAACGGCAGATTGAGGTCGTCGAATCCGGCGGGCGGGTCGTGCAGGAGACACGGCTGTGGAATGCCAACGAGGGCCGGACGTACTCGATGCGGTCCAAGGAGCAGGCGCACGATTACCGGTACTTCCCGGAGCCGGACCTTCCGCCGCTGGCGGTGAACCAGGCGTGGAAGGCAGAGATTGCCGGGCGCATGCCGGAGCTGCCGGAGGCGCGGCGCACCCGCATGATCACCGAGTACGGCATCACGGAGCAGGATGCGCGCACGCTGACCGCGACGCGGGCTTTTGCCGATCAGTTCGAGGAAGCTGCGCGGGCGGCGAAGAATCCGCGGCGCGTGGCGAACCTGGTGCAGAGCGAGCTGACCATGCGGCTCAAGGCTGCAGGGCTCGAGCTGGAGCAGTCGCCCATCTCGATGAAGGGCGTGGCGATGGCTGCCGATCTGGCCGAAGACGGCAAGCTCTCGTCGAAGCAGCTGAAGCAGCTGTTCGATCTGAGCTTCGAGCGTAACGAGGACTTCGGCCCGGTGTACGAGCGGGAGAAGCCGCAGCAGATCTCGGACGCCGGGGCGCTGGAGAAGATGATCGACGACGTGATCGCCGCCAATCCGGCGCAGGTGGAGCAATACCGCAAGGGCAAGAAGACGGTGGCGGGGTTCTTTGTCGGCCAGGTGATGAAGGCGTCGAAGGGCCAGGCCAATCCCGCGCTGCTGAACGAACTGGTCACGAAGAAGCTGGAGGGGTAGGACGCCCTTCACTCCGATTTATGAATGCGTTTGGAGCAGGAGGCGTCCGGTTCGTTTATCACCGGGCAATGGACTTCAGGCGGCTGCGTTTTCTTCGATTGTCGCAGGCTCATCGCCTGGGCCGGAGAGTTTGCTCATCCACGCCACCGGCGCTGTGCAGTAGCTCAGGGTCAGGCGGGGAAGGCTCCTGAGGTCTGTTGCCAGCGAGCCCGATTGCTCGCCGACCAACAGCGCTCCGTTGCGGATCAGGTGCCAATGGAAGGTGGCGGAAACCAGAGTGAAGATGATGCCCGCGGTTCCCAGCTGCAGGGTGTCGCGGCCATCGAGCCAAAAGTGCAGCGCGGCATCGCCGGCCAGCGAGGCCAGCGGGATCACCACGACGCAGGCGAGCCACGCCAGCAGTTCGCGGCGAAACTTCAGGGATTGCTGCTGGAGCGCCGAGAAGAAGCCGCAGGTGGCCAGCACAAACGCGGCTTCCACCAGCCCGAAGTGGTTGCGGGCATGGGGCGTGACATTGCGCAGGGCCCAGATGCAGGCCAGGCCGCGCAGGACCGCCGTCAAAAGCGATACCTTCCAGTTCCAATGGGTCAGAGGGTAGAGCCAGTCCGCTCGCCATCCAGCGTGTGCTCGATGCTGCGCGCCCATTTCCCCTCCGGATCGGAAGCGATGACCTCTCCATCATGCTGGCTGACGCCGATGCGAACATCAATGCCTCGTTAGAATCAGCGGAATACCCGTTCGGTACCTCTTTCGTAACTGCGGCGGACGCAAATCGCGCCTCGAGGTCACCGGTGTTCGCAAAATAATTCGAAACTTTGGCGGACGGCCGGGGTTTCAGCCTGACGAACCGGCCGTCTGCAAACAGACGCCGAGGACAATCAAGATTGATCAGCGGTTTGCGGTACGCCCAGCGCGTCCGGACACCGCCGTTTCCGAGGAGTGCAGTCCAGTGGCGTTTCCCTGAGCGGGCATGCTTTGCCTGCACACTCGAAGTGCGGCCGGACTGTCTCCTGGCAAACAGCGCTCTGACGCGTTCGGCTCGTCCGCAGCCGCGGAAAAGAGCCATTGATGCGAACCCATTCTCCTGCGCGTATCTCCGCAGTGCTGCTCAGCGTCGCGCCGTTGCTGCTTGGCGCGATGCTGGTCTCCGGCTGCGGCACGATTGAAAAAGACCTTGGCCTCAGTTCTTCCTCAAACACCGGCACGGCATTTGTCATCGGTACCGATGCTCCGCTGGCCAGCGTCGTGTCGTTCAATGCCACTATCCAGTCGATGAACGCGATCACCGCCAACGGCACCTCGGTGCCGCTGATCAGCGGGACACCGACCATCGACTTTGCCCGGTTTAACGGCCTGCAGACGCTCATTGACGTAAACAGCATCGCGCCCGGGACCTACAACCAGATCAGCGTCACGTTTGCCAGCGCCACGATCGGCTATCTGAACGTGCAGAGCGGATCGGCGCCGACGATTCAGACCATGCCGGCCTCCTTCACCAGTTCGACCACGACGGTCACGCTGGCCAATCCTCTGGTGGTGACAACCAGCGCACCGGTGGGAGTGCGGATGGATTTCCGCCTCGACAAATCGATCCAGGTCTCGAATGGGCAGATCACCGGACAGGTGACGCCGACATTCAATATCAGCACGGTCGGACCGACGGACGCTGGCGCCTATATTGACGAGTTCATCGCGGGAGTAGCCAGCGTCGGGTCGTCCTCCTCGCAGTCGTTCGTGATTCAGGGGCCGCACGGACATCAGTTCACCGTGAAGGTGAACGGCAATACGGAGTGGGAGAACGGCGAGAGCTTCAGCGATCTGACGAGCACGAGCATCGTGCAGATTTCCGGAGAACTGGACAAGGCCGACTCGACCATCGATGCGGATGAGGTCGCGATCCTTTCGCAGAATGCCTTCTACGCCTCTGGACAGGTCACCTACGTCACGCCCGCTTCAGGCGCCGCGAACAGCTTGCAGTTCTATGTCCGCGGGACGCTGCCTGCGAACGGCACGGCCGTCAACGACGGCGACATCGACCAGGTGCAGCTCAGCGGGTCGGAGAAATACTTCATCTACTGGATGCACAACCGGTTTACGGAGTTCCTGTTCAATTCGTCCACGCTGCTGCCCGGCCAGCATATCTCGGTGGGCGGACCGATCAGCGGTGCGCAGAACGCGCAGGCGCTCAGCGTGAACCGGATTGTTCTGCGGAACTGGGGTTTCAATGGGACCGTCGTCGCGAACTCAGTGAACAACAGCAACAACAGCTTCCAGATGCAGGTGAAGGGCTTTGCCGGGCTGCTGATTCCGCAGACCGTCACCGTGTACACGCAGGCGGGCACCTCATTCCGCAACGGAGTGAGCACGCTGTCGGACGTGGGCACGGCGGGAAATATTCGCGTAGTCGGCCTGCTGATCAAGGACCCGATCTCCGGGCAGACGGTGATTTTGGCTCGTTACGTCGACGACATGAACAACTAAAGCTCGGGGCAAACACAAGGGCGGCGGCGCTCCCGGTGGGGGCTGCCGCCTTTCTTTGTCTGCGAAGTCGTTCGAGATGAGGGCTGCGGCTGGATCTTACTTCTGGAGATAGCCGGACTTCATGTACTTCCTGGCGAGGTCGCCCTGGACGGTGTCGCTGCCGGCGTCGAGCACCTGGGAGTACTCCTGCACAGCATTGTGGTGCTGGCCCATGAGGTCGTAGGTTTTGCCTGCTTCGAGCAGGCAGCGGCGCTTCAGCTCAGCGCTGATGGTGGGCTGGAAGGCGCCGTCGCGGTAGGCGTCGATCGCATCAGCGTATCTCTTTTGGCCGCGCAGGCTGTCACCCATTCCGAAGTACGCCAGCTCGAGATGAGCCTGGGGATAGTAGCCGGGACGCTTCGCTAACTGAATGAGGTGCTCGTACGACTCCACGGCGACCATGCCTTCGCCGCCATCCTTCTGCAGGTTGGCTTCTTCGAGGCGGAAGAGATAGTCGTGCGGGTACTCCTCGGCCATGGCGTGCGCGATGGCAGCGGCCTCAGTGTACTTTCCTTCGCGGCGGAGGAAAAGCATCATGGCGGTGCGTGCTTCGACCTGGGTGACCACACCGCGGGCAGCGACATCGCGCAGCAGAGCCATTCCCTGCGACTTCGATCCGTGGATGCCGACGATGCCGACCATGATCTTGAAGGGAAGCGGCAGGGCGCCAACAACGTATTGATAGGTTCCGACAATGAGCTTGGCGTCTACGTACCGGGGATCCATTTGCAGGACACGGTCGCAGTCGCTGCGGGCAGCAAGAGCCTGGCGAAGTCCGGCGCCGAAGGCACGCTGCGCCATGCCGGAATAGACCGCCTCGAGGCTGCGCGCCCAACCGCGTGCGAAGAGCGCATTCGCGTCATTGGGATTTTGCTTCAGCTCCGCATTGGCTTCGCTGATCGCCTGATCGCCCAGGCTGCGGATGCGGTCTCGTGTGGCGGGATCTTCGGCGACGGTGTGCTTGCCGCTGAGAAAACCGTCGTTGGCGTAAAAGGTGGTGTCGAGAAGGTCAAGCCGGTTCAGTTCACGAAAGAGAATGCCGTCCAGCAGGTAATCCGTTGCGATGGGATCGCCGGGATGCTGCGCGCGGATGCGCTGAAAGCGGGCAATCGCATCGTCGTAATTCATGCTGTAGAACTGCCGGAAGGCCTCGCGCACTTCGGGCTGGCGATTGAGCGGATTCGTATCCACCGCCTCCGCACGCGCAGCCAGAGGCAACAGAATGAACGCGCCAATCCCCACGAGGAAACGCGACACAGAACCGGAAGGCAGCATGTTGCTCTAAAGATTTTAGACGGTTCGAATCACAGCCTGGAGGTCTCCGGGACTTGCAGAAGAACCAAAGGCATGCGACTTGCCAGGGCTCGCGAGCCTGAGCCTCTCTAGTGCGAACCCGTGAAGTGGTACAGAGTTTCGGCATTTGCGCGCAAAACCTGGCGCGCGAGTGCATAGGCGAGGTCGCGGGTGATCTCTCCATCGTCCAGCATGCCGGTAAGCGCGATCCCCAGCGCCTGACGTCCATTGCGGTTGGCGATCCAGGTGGATTCGGGCCAGCCCATCGAGTCAGAGAAGGGGTATCCGTCGGTACCAAACAGAACCTTGTCCGGCTCCCACTCGAGCCATTCGCGAAGCCACTGAGCTTCGGTGTGCGGGGACATCAGCAGGTCCTGCGAGGAGATGTCGGCATAGACGTTGGGCTTTTCAAGCAGCGCGGCGGTGATCCGCTCGTACGGCCAGCCGCCGTGCAGCAGGACGAAGTTCGTTCGGCGCAGGCGCGGGTCGTTGAACAGCGGCTCCAGCAAGAGCGGGTTGACGCCGGCCACGCCGAAGTAGCTGCCGTCGCCGGCCATCGCGTGGAGGTGGACCGCCATGCCGAGGCGGCCGCATTCGCCGGCGATCGTGCGGAAGAGGAAATCCTGCAGCAGCTTGTACTGCTCTGGATCGGGTACGCCGCCGCGTGCCCAGCGCGCGTAGATTCGTGCAGCCTGATCACGAGGCGGGTCGCTGAAGTCAAGACTGCGCAGGTACGCCACTTCAAACTTCACGGCGATGGCGCCTCCGGCGTGCTGGCGCTCGAGCGTGGGCGTGACGACTTTGCTGAGATAGTCGTTCAGGGTGGCCGGCGTAGTCTTTACGCCTGACTCGGCGTAGTAGCGGTCGCGTACTTTGTCTTCCAGGGGAAAGAATTTCTGCCGGTCTGGAGACACCGCGGCGAGGCCGCTGTTATCGAGCGGGAAGAGCAGAGCGTCGACGTAGGGAACCCAGCGAAAGCGCGGCGGCTGGACGCCCTTGCCGAGAGCGACGCGATTGGCGACCTGGGTTCCGATGTGCGCCTGATCGAGGACCCAGTTCGCGAACTGCTCGCCCTGCTGCTGCTTCACACGGGCGCGGGCCTCGTTCAGCCGCTTCATGCCGTCGGCATTGAGGGGCGGCTGGCCGTCGAAGCCGTACAGCGCTTTCCAGGCGTCCTGCAGGGCAGGGAAATCGGGACGAAACGCGGGCGGGACGGATTCCGGTTCGAGCGAGTCCACGGGGAGCGCATCGAATTCGCGGTCAGCGGTGTCGGCCGGCGGGGAGAGCACCGGATGGGCGTGGTTGTCCACCGCCCAAACACTATCGATCTCGCGTGCAATGCCGGAGTCGATTTCCTGCCCGGGACCTACATGCCGGGGAGGGCTGGAGCATCCACAGGCCGCCAGCAGCAGAGCGGCGCCGAGAGCGACGAGCAGCTTCATTCCGCCTGAGCCTCGTGCGCTTGCTGCGCCAGCGCGCGGGCCGCCTGTTTCAGCAGGTCCGTCTCGCGCTCGAGCGCTGCGGCGGCGCGGCGAATCTGCTCATCGGCTTCGCTCCATTGGTTTTGCTCAATCGCTTCGCGAACGCCTGGAATGGTTTTAACGCCGTACCCGGTGTAGAAGCCTGGGGCATACAGCAGGTGCTGGAACCAGGGACGGTTGGGCAGGCCGCGGCTGTCGGTGAGCAATCGCTCGCTGCGGATCAGGTCGGCATTGACGGATGCGGGAGCCGTTCCTTCCGCCGCCGTGTACGCCTCGTCGAATGCTTTTGCCGCTTCTGTCAGGTCATCGGAGGCTTGGTCGAGCGGAGCGAAATTGAGATAGGGCGGGACGATCTCAGGCTTTGGCGGCACGAGTGTCTTTTTCGGATCGCGGAGCGCCTGGTAGACGCCCTCATCGATTTCCCGATTGCGCTCCCGGGCCTCTTCGCGCTTCTGATTGGCCAGCTCTTTCAGCTGTCTTATGTACATGTGGACGGTATCGGCCAGATCGCTGAACTGGAAAGGCAGGAGATCCGCATCGGCCATGCGCATGACCATGGTCCCGGCGGTCTGGGATAATGCGCGGTCGTAGCTGAAAGTCGTGTCCATGAAATGCGTGTAGTAGTAAAAGTCGTAGTAAATGGAGTGGTACTGGCCTCCGCCTTCGTCCTCGCCACCATAGCCGAGATTGAGGCTGGAGACGCCGAGGTGATCGACGAAGACGGTGTAATCCGATCCGGAGCCGAGCGCGGGGATGCGCAGGTCGGCGCGGTTGCGAATGTCGTTCTTGTCGGCCTGGGGAGCGCGCGAAATATCGACCAGACGAACGCGCTTCCAGACGGACATCTTTGTCTCCGGATCCTGGATATCCTTCGCCACCTCATTGACGAAGCTCTCGAGGGAATGCGATCCACCGGCGCGAAAATAGCCACGGCCATTGCCGTCGGAGTTGAAGTAGACAACAGCACGCTGTTTCAGTTCGTCAGCATGCGCTTCGGCCCACTCGGTCGAGCCGAGCAGCGCGGGCTCCTCTCCATCCCAGAAGCAGTAAATGATGGTGCGTTCCGGCTTCCAGCCCTGCTTCAGCAACTCACCGAAGGCGCGGGCCTCTTCGAGTTCTGGACTGGTGCCGGAGACCGGATCTTCGGCGCCATTGACCCAGGCATCGTGGTGATTGCCGCGGATGACCCATTCATCCGGATACTTCGAACCCGGGATGCGCGCGATGACGTCGTACAGCGGCTTGCGATCCCAGTTGAAGGCAACGGCGAGATGAGTCTTCGCCGTGCTCGGGCCGACGTGATAGGTGAAGGGCAACGCGCCGCGCCAGGATTCCGGAACGGTCTGCCCTCCAAGCGCCTTCAGGAAGGGCACAGCGTCAGTCCAGGAGATGGGCAGCACCGGGATTTTCGTGATGGTCTGGACCTGGTCGAGGGGGATCAGCTTCGCGCCCGGAACAGCGCCCACGCCGGGCGTCTGCGGATCGCCGGGATAGACGGGCATGTCCATGACGCTTCCGCGCTGCGCGCCCTCGGCAGGGCGCATCGGGCCGTCGGGATATGGATCACCACGGAAATAACCATCGTCGCGGGGATCGGAATAGATGATGCATCCCACGGCCCCGTGCTCGGCGGCAACTTTGGGCTTGATGCCGCGCCAGCTCTCGCCGTAGCGCGCGATCACAATGGCGCCCTTCACCGAGACGCCCATGCGGTCGAGGACCTCGTAGTCATCAGGACGGCCGTAATTCACATACACGAGCGGCGCGGTGACGTCGCCATCGCGGGAGTAGGCGTTGTAGGTCGGCAGTTGCTCGCTGGTCTGGTTTGAGGTCGGATCGACGCTGAGCGGCGGCTCCTGCAGCCTGGCCGTGAAGGGTTGCGATCCCAGCAGTTCCAGCTTGCGCGACTTTGGCGTAGGGAAGAGCGCAGAGAACTGCTCGATCTGCGCATCGAGGCCATAGGACTTCAGCTGTGCGAGCAGCCACTCGGCATTGTCTTTGTCGTAGGGCGAGCCGACATGGTGCGGCCGAGCGGAGAGCCGCCGCATGGTTTCCCGGATCCGGTCAGCATCGGGAATTGCACGGAACTTCTGCTCCCAGTTCACCTCATTGGCCGAATCCTGGGGGGTGTATCCGCGCAGGATGTGACCGGAGTCGATAGCATGTGCGCTAAGCGCGATAAAGCAGGCAAGAACCAGGTACGATCGCATCGTCTCTCTACCCTTTCAGAAAGCAGCGGACAGGGGATTCCGCGATCGGAAGGCCGCGATCGCGAGCGTTCACCAATATAGAACGGGAAACGAGTTCTGAGGCGTTCTCCCGGTTCCGCAGCGGAAATCGTGCGGTTTTCAGAAGCGGAAGGTGATGCCGCGCTCGCCGACAATGGTGAAGATTTCCAGCAGGTGGGTGATGCCCAGGAGTTCGCGGATGCGCTTGCCGATGTGCATCAGCTCCAGGCTGCAGCCGGCGTTCTTCGCTGAAACGTACAGCCGGACGAGCGCGCCGAGCCCCATGCTGTCCATCTGCGTGACCTCAGCCAGATCAAGAACAATGCGCTTCGCTTCGGGGATAAGCGGACGCACCTGGGAGTAGACGAGACCGTTGACGCCGGCGATGAGGCGCCCGCGCAGCTTGACCAGCGCGGTTTCACCCTTGCGTTCAATCTCGATCGAGATCACAGAGCTCGCGGCCGGGCTTGCCATAGGTTCTCCAGATCCGGGCTCGTTCGGGGGGGGCGGCTCATTGTCTCACAGCTTTACTGATCTTTCAGCATCTGGATAGTCACAGCCCGGCTGCAGCTTTCCCTTGCCCGGCAGCGGGTTTCAGGGTAGGTTGAAACCGGCCCTCTCCCATGACTCGAGGCGAACTCATCCGGATGGTCGTCTTGCGCGCTCGCGCCCACGGGTTCGAGTTCCGGAAGTGGTACGAAACGAACCTTGAACAGGAGTGGATCGACCTGAACAACGCGATCTCCGTGCTGGAGCGGGGACGCCGCTATTACGCCCTGCTCTTTTCCCATGAGTTTGCGCGGAATTTCTGGAAGAAGGGAACCCAGATCAGCTTTATTCTTCCCTCCCGGGAATATACGCGGCTGGATAAGAACGGGAAGGTCGTCACGATTCAGCGGAAGGCGTTCACGCGGCGCACATCGAGGTCGACCTCGAACACCATCTGGCAATATCACCTGGAACAGATGGCGATCTGGGAGGAGCCGCTGCGCTACATTCGCCGGTTCATTTTGACGGAGGAAGAACTGGAGTCGCCGAGCAGCGAAGTCGCGGCGGCGAGTATTCCGCCGAAGCCGCGTGGCCTGATGAGACGCTCCACGCCGTGGCTCTGAGCGAGGTAGCCTGGGGTTTGCCCCTCCCTGGCGGAACTGCTATTCTCTGAGGAGTCCGAACCGCGCGCCCTTAGCTCAGTTGGATAGAGCGACTGACTACGAATCAGTAGGTCGGGAGTTCGAATCTCTCAGGGCGCGCCATCTAACCTCCACAATTCAAATGAATTAACCCTACTACAATCACTGGGTGTTAACGCTGCTTTTGACTTCGGTGGCTGTTTTGGTGGCTGTTCGATCCCCCAGTGGCTGTTCCCTCACTATCCGGCGCGGGCTTCCATTGGGCCATGCGCTCGGAGGCCGTGCTCTTATGGGATGGGGACAGGTGCATGTATCGCGCCGCCTGGGAAATGGTCAGATGTCCGCCCAGCTCCTGAATCTCCTTCATTGTTGCCCCACTCATCGCCGCCCAGGACAGGCATGTATGTCTTAGGGAATGCCAGACGATGCCTTCGATGCCCGCCTCCTCGAGAGCCGGCTTGAGCCACCAGTCCCAATCGGCATATTCCCCGTTTTTGGGAAACACAATGTCAGTGGGCTTGGTGTTCGGCTTGTCCAGCTTTTTCTGCTCCTGCAGGGCAGCGATCGAAACGGAGTTGAGGGGCACATCTCTGTACCGAGGCTTGATCGACGCGGTTTTGGTGTGGACACGCGTAATCAGTTTGCGTTCGAAATCGACCTGCCGCCAGGTAATCGAGAACTGCTCCGACCAGCGCATTGCGCTGTATGTCGCGACGATGAGGCTCGGTGCCTGTTTTGGATTGTCCCGTCTGACGATCTTCAGAAGCTTCTCGAACTCGTCGCGGGAGAGGAATCTTTCCCGCGCATTATTCTCGGCGAATGAC
>DATGJK010000517.1:0-3681 GCA_035295245.1 Acidobacteriaceae bacterium | reverse complement strand
TGCAGCCGATGCCGTAGGCCACGAGGCGGCCCGAGCTCGGTAGCTCCGGGACGTCGATCTTCCGCTCGATGCTCCCCTGCAGCAGCTTCCGTTGCGTGACGCGCAGCGCCACATAGGTCGCGGCGATAGACAATATCGAGGCCAGGCCAAAGCGCGCCAACCACACGAGCAGCGGCGGCATATGACCTCGGAACACGACGAGGTTCGCGGGATTGGAGATCGGCAGCACGAAGCTGGCTGCGTTGGCCACCAGTGCACAGGCCAGGAGATACGGACGGGGATCGACACGTGCCCGCCGCACCACAGCGAGCACTGCCGGTGTCATCACCACCGCCGTTGCATCGTTGGAGAGCAGCGCCGTCACCACGACGCCGACGAAATAAATCCAAACGAAGAGCCGGCGCGGGGAGTCTCCGGCGTGGCCGACGGCGATATCGGCGACCCATTCGAAGACGCCTTCTTCGCGAGCCATCTCCGAGAACAGCATCATGCCGGCAAGAAACAGATACACTTCAACGCCTTCGCGCACGGCCGCTACAGCCCCGGAGAGCGGCAGCAGCCGTGTCAACACCAGCAGAACTGCGGTCCCGCTGATCCAGATCCACTCGGCAATTCCGCGTGGGCGCAGCAGCATCAGGGCGATGCCAATAAGGGAAATAATCCAGATCAGAACAGAAGCCATGCAGTCAGGGCAGGTACTTGGATCGTCACCAGGGAATGCGAAAAGCGCTCGACTACACTATAGCGAGATCAACGTACCAGGCTCGGCAGGGGTGGTCATGGCATCAGAGCGGCTCTATTACGAAGATTCGTTCCTGAGAAGCTTCAGCGCCACGGTAACCGACATCCGCGAGGTTTCCCGCGGAGAAGGTGAATCCGTCTGGCAGGTGGCGCTCGACCGCACGGCGTTTTACCCAACCAGCGGCGGACAGCCCTTCGACGTGGGTGTGCTGCGGGCGATGTCACGCGGCGGCGCCGGGCTGGACGTACTCGTCGAGGGAGTCGAAGAGGACGAACAGGGCGAGGCCTGGCATCTCGTCCGCAAGCCCCTCTCCGCAGGCACTCAGGTCGAGGCGGAGATTGACTGGGATCGCCGCCTGGATCACATGCAGCAGCACACCGGACAGCATGTGTTGTCGGCCGTTTTTCTGCGCGAACTCCAGGCGGCAACGGTTTCGTTCCACCTGGGCGACACGACCTCCACGATTGACCTTGCCACAGCCCCCATCTCTGCGCACAGCCTCGACCGCGTAGAGCGGCTCGTCAACCGCATCATTGCCGAAGATCATCCCGTGACCGTGCGCTATGTCGATCGCGCTGAAGCCGAGCAGATGCTGGAAGCGGGCAAGCTGCGAAAGTTGCCCGACCGCCAGGGCCGCATCCGGCTCATTGAGATTCCCGGCGTCGATACCAACGCCTGTGGCGGCACGCATGTGCGTTCCACCGGGCAGATCGGCGGTCTCTTTCTGCGCGGCACAGAGAAGGTGACGCGTGGCCTGCGCGTGGAATTTGTCTGCGGCCTGCGCGCCGTTGAGATGGTGCGCGCCGATCGCGCCATTCTGGCGCAGACCACCGCAGCGCTTTCCGCGGCGGCGCCCGAGATCCCGGCTGCGGTGGAGCGGCTGAAGACGGAAGCCAAAGCGGGCGTGAAAGAACGGCAGCGCCTCCGCGAAGAGCTGGCGTCGTACCACGCCACCCGTTTGGCGGTGGAGGAGACCATCCACGATGGTCTGCGGCTGGTGGAGCGTACCTTCAAAGATCGTGACCGCGAGTATGTGAAGCTGCTGGCCTCGCGTGTGGCCGCTGCCGCGCCTTCCACCGCTGTGGTGTTCTGCGCGGAGGAAGCCAATCCGGCGAGAATCTTTGTTGCCCGCAGCATGGGCCTCGACTTCGACTGCGGTCGCGTCCTCAAAGAAGCGCTGGCCAAGCGGGGACTGCGCGGCGGCGGCTCAGCGGACCTGGCCCAGGGCGATGTTCCGCTGCATGACTGTGCAGCCGTGCTGGCCGAAGCGGCGGCGGCTGTCCGGGCGGCGGTGCCCGCGCCTGTTCGTGAAGGCGATGCCTGAATCAGCGTCTAGTAACCCGACCCGCACCGCGGCCAGCGCCTTGGCGCATTCCCCGTGCATACCGTAAAATCAGGTAGATCGTTCCCGCCGCCGTGGGGCTATAGCTCAGCTGGGAGAGCGCATCGTTCGCAACGATGAGGTCGTCGGTTCGATCCCGACTAGCTCCACCAAAGAGTCTCAAATTTGGCTCGATTTCAGATTTTTCCCGACACACTGTCCAGTTCCCCCCGAAATGCAGGCCTTTATGCTGGAAGGACACGGGAGAGAATTCTCCGCTTGCAGTATTCGGGTGGAAATCGGCCCCATTCTCTGATCTGGAAAACCGAGTGTCCTTCTGCCATCGCCGACCTCCGGGTATTCCCCGCTTATTTTGCCGGTCTCAGGAAAATTGGGCACCTTGTCCGGCATGCATTGGCAAAGGGAGACTCTGCCGACTCCACTCCATCGGGATGTTTTCGAGTAATGCTTTGAGAGTCAGATCAGTATTGAAGCGGAGGATTGATTCCGTGCAGGACGGGCTCAGGAAAGCCAGTGGGAAGATCTTCTTCGCATGGGAAGCATCGATACCATCCCGGCGGATGATGTCGTTCAGGCATGCAGCCTCGCCATCAACGATCCGCTGATACCAGAGACGGGATCGGGCGATCGCCCGCAGAATCAACTGCCGGCTCCTGTCATTCGACAGACGATCATTGCCGATGACCAGTCGCAATGCCCGGCCGTTATCAACGTGTTTGAATGGACAGGTTACGGAAGCGATCGGAAGAAAGTTGTCCGCGGCTTGAGCGGCCTGAACTCCCGAATCAGGCCCGGGCAGGTCGTGCAAAAGAACTTTCAGGCGCAGGCGAATCTCGACGTGCTCGGCGTACACGACGATGCGATCGATAAGGGCCGCCAGGAAGCGATCGCGTTCCAGGGCAGGTAGGGTCTTCCAGACTCTGACCATTCTGGCTGCGCGTTCAACGACGGTCGCGTAGAACCCATTCGGGGGAACACCGTCCTGGTCGAGCAGGCTATTCTTCAGAACCTCCAGCAACTCGCTCGGTGAATTCAAGAGGTTCAGGATGCGCTCAGTGACCGCGTTTTCGATACCGGGTGCCGGAATTCGGGCCGGGGAATTGGACCGTTTCGTTTTGCGGATGGCTGCCCGCGACGTGTAGTAGCGATAGCGACAGCCGTTTTTGTTTGAGTGCGTCGGCGAATACCGGTTCTCAGCGGCATCGAAGATGATTCCCGTGAAGAGACTCGGCTGTGTTGAGCGCTCCCTGCGGCGCCCTCCACGATTATTTTGGCTGAGCAGCGCCTGCGCTTTGTCCCAGGTGAGCCGGTCGATGATGCCCGCGTGTTCTCCGGGATAGAGCTCTTTCTTGTGCCGGATGAAACCAATGTAGAGCGGATTGCGAAGCATCGTATACCCGATTTCCTCAGGGCCTAAGAAGAAGAGAGCTTCAGGCGCGCTGACTTAGTTCAGGAAGCCTGAAAGAGAGTCGCGGGACACGTCGGAATCCAGCTTCCCCCATAATTACGGCTAATACGATCATACAGGGCGGGCCGTATGGGGCCCGCGATCCTTTGCGGCCCTTCGGAGAGCGCATCATCGCCAAGTCGCTCATCG
>DATGJK010000516.1:0-2086 GCA_035295245.1 Acidobacteriaceae bacterium | reverse complement strand
TCGCACAGCAAATCCAGCCCTTTTTCGTCGGCGCGGACAACCAGCGTCTTCAGCGCTTCCTCAACCACCGAGCGCAGGCTGAAATCCCGCGATTCCAGTTCCACGCGGCCAGCTTCGATCTTCGAGAAGTCCAGCACATCGTTGATGACCGCCAGAAGACCATCCGCGGAGATCCGCGCGGTCTCGAGGTACTCACGCTGTTCGGCATTGAGGTCCGTATCGAGTGCCAGCGAGACCATGCCGACCACGCCGTTCAGCGGCGTGCGAATTTCGTGGCTCATGTTGGCCAGAAATTCGCTCTTGGCGCGATTCGCCGCCTGCGCCTGATCGCGAAGAGCCCGGGCCTGGTGCAGCTGTTCCTCAATCAGCCGCAGCTGCGCGCGCACACGTCCGCGCAACTCAACATTCCACGTGATGACGACGAGAACCGCGGTCACCAGTATTCCGAGGGCGATCAGCGTGCGCCCTACCGTCCACCACGAGGGCCGCCGCAGCACCAGCACATCGTCCTCGCCCGGAGAATCCAGCAAGATCTCGAATCCCTGAATGGTCTTATTCGGCGTCACCAGGATGTGGCAAATCCCACTGACGCGCACACGGCTGCCGGGCTGCAGGCGCGACGAAAGCGACCCGACGCTGCTCGCCAGTCGAGCCATGAAAGTGATTCCGCCGTCGCTGAGCAGCAGGTCCTCTTCGTCTGGCCGTAGCGATTGGTAAAGCAGTTGCGCGTCAATCCGGATCGGCTCGCCATCATGGTCGCCAAGCAGCGCCTGGGCCGCCGTCACCTGGGCCGCTGTCGGCGGCGCACTATTGCCCACCCTACGCCAAATAGCATTCTCAAGAACGGACGTGTAATCGCCAATGGATGGGAATCCGACAACGTCGACGATGTCCCCCACTTTGACCTGGTCGTTCTCTTCTGTGTGCACGAAGATGCCATGCTCCGCGTCCATGATCGCGAACCCCTGAACGCCCCAGCCCGATGTAACGACTCCGTGCACGTGAACGCGATGCCCCTGACCCACCCGCATCACATCCGCCGTAAGAGTAGGAGGCAGCGCAAATGGATCTTTCGCGCCAGGCTCAATCACCTGCGCGTATGAAATATCGGGCATATAGAGATGTATCCCGAGGATCTGCTTCCTGGGATTGAAACGCGTGCCGCAGGCAGCGCGCAGTCGCACCCGGCTGTCGATGAGGTATGTCGTGTCGCGATGGTCCGGGTTCAGTGTGATGACGTCGATCAGGTCCTGCCCCATCGCCAGCGTCAGAATGAGATTGCCGCTGCTGAACGCTGCGTGTCCCGCATAGGCCGTCGTTCCCTGCGCCTGCCGCACCGCGCGCACAATGCCCTCCACCGCGATCCAGGCCGAATCGTGCTGGTCGGTCGAGATCTGATCGAAGCTCAGCAGCTGGGCAGGCGGCAACGCTCCGTGTCGCAGCAGGTGAAAACGCGCACGCATCAGGACCGGCTGCACATTGCCCGGCCCGCTCACCGCATCCACGCTCACCACATCCCCGGCTCGCAGATTCGGCATCTGCAAACCGCGGACGTCGGCAAAGATGCTGTCGGTGCGGTCCATCAGGAACAGCGTTCGAACCGCGGGGTCGTAGAACGCGATCTGGGCGCGATCCAGATGCACCGGGTACCCGCGGACTGCCTCCGTCTCGCTCAGCGTATGCGCTGCCCGCACTGTCCGCAGCACCGGAAGGGAATTGCCGCCGGCCGCCGGCATCCACCCAGCTGACAGAAGCGCCGTTCCGATGGTCGCGATGCGCAGCGCACGGGCAATGCGAGCGATGCGCAGAGTACTGCCCCATGCGTTGGCCGCGGCTGCAACCATACACCCTCCACCGCGGGTTTTGGGGGAGCCCCGCACCGAATTCATCGGCAAACTGCGGCGAAATATAAGGTTGGGCTTCTGCGGCGATGTGCCCTGAAAGTCGTACCCTGGGACGCGCAGGTACCGTGCAGATCCGCCAGGCGTGGCGCTGGCGGCTTCTGGCGCGCCGGAGACGACCGGCTAGCTCAGCGGCGGCCGCTGGCCCATTCCCGCCAGCACTCCGCGCATGTACGCGAAGCTCT
>DATGJK010000515.1:0-3466 GCA_035295245.1 Acidobacteriaceae bacterium | reverse complement strand
GGGCAGGGTCAGGTCTTCGTGGCCGGGGCGGAGGTCATCGGGGACGTTCTTGCCGTTGGTGACGACGATCTGGTGCTGCTTCTGGTCGACCCAGATGCGGCCCTGGAAGTAGCGCTTGTTCTTCTGCATGACCTTCGGCTTCACGTCGAAGACATAGGTATCGATGTCGTCGACCTTTTCCTCGCCCAGATAGGTCATGTCGTACAGTCCGGCATCCTCGGTGGTAAGGACGAAGGGGAGGCGCTCTTCGATGTCGGAGAAGTCGCTCTGGGACATCATGATGTCTTTCAGGGTGTTCTCCGGAGCATCGGTGACGCGTTCTTTGCGCTGGCCCTGGGGCGTGTAGTAGATGTCGACGACCTGGTAGTACTGGCCGTTGGGATGGCCATCCTCGTCGAGGGTCTGAACGCGGACGGTGCGGGTCCAGGTGTAGTTATCGAGCGCGGCCCTGAAGAGGGATTCCTTCGCGGTGAATTCCTGGATGATCTGCGCCACGGGTGTGGAGGGCTGTACCTGCTGCAGAGCGCCGAATCCGGAATCGAGCGGCATGGAAGAGGCGGAGGCCTGGGCGTGGAGAGCCGCAGGGGCGATCAGGAGCAGGGCCGCAGCAGCCGTGGCCGGCCAAAACCTGGCGATGCGAAGGGAGGGGATGGGGGCGGGCGAGGACGACACGGCGCAACTCCTGTGCTCTAAGGATAGACGCAAACCGGCAGCGGATGGCGAGGCGAAATCGGGCGGATGTCCGGGTGAATCGCCCGCATCGGAGCGTGCGGCTGCAAACGGCTGAAATCAATGTGGGCCGATGCTTTGCCAGGTCAACCCTCATTGCAATCCATCGTCTAAGCTAGAGAAATGGGAGAATCCCCGCGGGAAGCAGAGACCTTTGACGTTCTCGTCATCGGCGCCGGCCCCACCGGCATGGCCTGCGCCATCGAAGCGCAGCGGGCTGGGTTCCGTGCCGTTCTGGTCGACAAGGGCTGCCTGTGCAATTCGCTCTTCCACTATCCGACGCACATGACGTTTTTCACCACGTCGGAGCTGCTGGAGATCGGCGACGTGCCTTTTCCCAGTCCGAATGCCAAGCCCACGCGCGTCGAGGCACTCGAGTATTACCGCAAGGTCGCCATGTTTTATAAGCTCGACGTGCGGCCGTATCAGCGCGTTGAGGAGATTTCCGGTCGGGATCTGGACTTCACGGTGCGCACGGTCGACGAATTCGGCCGGGTCCACAAATATGGCACGCGCAAGCTGGTGATCGCGACGGGATATTACGACCTGCCGAACCTGCTCGGCATCCCCGGCGAGGATTTGCCCAAGGTTCGCCATTACTACAAGGATCCGCACCCTTACTACGGACTCGACACGCTGGTGATCGGCGGCAAGAACTCGGCTGCCATCGCTGCCCTGGAATTGTGGCGCCACGGCGCGCGGGTCACGCTGGTGCACCGTGGGCCGGCGATGCACCGCCACGTCAAATACTGGATCAAACCGGATATCGAGAACCGGATCAAAGCCGGCGAGATCACCGCGTATTTCGAAAGCACCGTGACCCGCATCGATCCGGACTGCGTGACTCTGGCCACGCCGAACGGCCCCGTCGTGCTGCCGAACCAGGCGGTTCTGGCGCTCACCGGGTATCGGCCTGATTTCGAGTTTCTGGAATCTCTGGGAATCCGCATTGAAGGTGAGTTTCGCTGCCCGGCCTGCGATCCGGCCAGCCTGGAAAGCAATGTGCCGGGGATTTATCTGGCCGGCGTTATCATCGCCGGGGACAAGACGAACGAGATCTTCATTGAGAACGGCCGCTTCCACGGGCGGCAAATTGCCGAGGACCTGAAGCAGAAGCTCCCGGCGGGCGCGCTCGCCGGAGCGTAGCTTCGTATTCAGTTGCAACAGGTGTATTGAATCGACGATGAAGTTTGCCAGACCACACACGATGCGCGGCCAGCTCATGGCTGCTCTGATTCTGTTCGAGGTCATCGTCGTTGTGATCTTCGGATTTCTGCTGGTGCACCAGCAGCGCCGCGAATTGAGCGACCGGCTTCGCCGCCGGCTCGAGAGCCAGGCGTTTATGGCGGCCTCCCAGGCGACGATGGCGCTGGAGGATAACCACGCGGAGGAACTGCAGCGGGTGGTGCAGAACGTGGCCGCCGCGCAAAGCGTTACCGCCGCGCAGATCACCGACCTCAGCGGGCGAACGCTGGCCAGCACCGATCCGACCATGGTCGGCAAGCTGGCTCTGTCGACCCGGGAGAAATCGTTCCTTCGCAGTCTGGAGAAGCCCTTCATCTTTACCGCCTCGCCGACAGGGTGGGAAGCGGTTGCCCCCATCCGCGTGCACGGGCAGCTCGCGGATCTCGCCTGGGTTTACCCCAATCAGGAGCTGGACCGGCAGGACCTGCGCTCGCTGGTGAACATGACGGCGACGTGGGCGGTGTTCGTTCTGCTGGGCTGTACGGCGATTGCCGCGGTCCTCGCCCAGTCGATTACCCGGCAGCTGGACCTGCTGACGCACGCGACCCGGAGGCTGGTCCAGGATTCCGAAGACACGGGCTCCTTTCCCCTGCCCGTGAAGTCTGCCACAGAAGCCGCAGACCTCACCGTGGCCTTCAATCGGATGGTGGCCGCGATGGCCGACCAGCGCGCCGGACTGAATGAAACCCTGGCGCTGCTCGACTCGATGCTGGCGAACGCGCCGATTGGGTTTGCCTTCTTCGACCGCAAGTACCGCTTTGTCCGCGTCAACCAGTTCCTGGCGGACATGAACGGCTACTCCTTCGCGCTGCATCTCGGCCGGGGCGTGGGGGGCATCCTGCCGCCGGCAACCGCTGCGCGGCTGGAAAGCCACATCGAGCAGGTCTTTATCAGCGGCGATCCGGTACGCAACCTGGAGCTCTCGTGGGAGACCGAGCCGGGGCGCTGGCGCAGCTGGCTCGCTCATCTTTACCCGGTGCGCACCGATCCGGAAACCACGCGCTGGGTGGGCGCGATCCTTGTCGATACCACCGAGCAGCGGCGCGCCGAGGAGGCGCTGCGCCGGACTGAAAAGCTCGCCGCGGCCGGACGCCTCGCCGCCTCCATCGCGCACGAGATCAACAATCCGCTGGAGGCGGTCACCAACCTGCTGTACCTGATCCGGCAGGAGAATCTCTCGCCGACTGCCGGGCACTTTACCGATCTCGCCGCGCAGGAAGTGGCCCGCGTTTCCGAGATCACGCAGCAGACGCTGCGGTTCTACCGGCAATCGACGCTGCCCTCCCGCGCCAACGTCGGCGAGCTGCTCGACTCCGTGCTGACGCTGCATTCCGGCCGGGTGCAGACGCTTCAGGTGGAAGTCACTCGCGAATACCGCGGCGAGCTGGAGCTCTTTTGTTTTTCCGGAGAACTGCGCCAGCTCTTTGCCAATCTCATCGGCAACGCGCTGGACGCGATGACTCCCAGCGGCGGGCGCATGATCGTGCGCGCC
>DATGJK010000514.1:0-2245 GCA_035295245.1 Acidobacteriaceae bacterium | reverse complement strand
TATCCGGCCCTATCCGCTGGATGATCCCTGGGAGGCTCCTTTTCGTGCCGGTGATAGCCCGAGAAACCAGTTTCAGCTGCACTCCTATTTCTCGCTGCCGCAAAACCTGGAATTCGACACCGGCCTTTACTTTGTGAGCTCCCTTTGCGCGCAGTCTGTTCCCAGCTACGCCCGTGTGGACACTCGCCTGGGCTGGCGGCCCAGCCAACGCCTGGAGTTCAGCCTGGGTCTGCAGAACCTGCTCCAGCCCCGTCACGTGGAATTCATCAGCCCCTCGGAATGGGGGCAGCACGCCCAGGTTGGCCGTTCCGCTTACGCCAAAATCACCTGGCGCTTCTAGAGCCTATTTACGGGAGACGTTGCCATCAACGTCTCTACTGACGTACGACTTCTTCGCGGGCGGGGGCGCCCGCTTCACACACATGGTGCCAAGGCAACAAACGCCGGCCTTACCGAACCCAGTCGGCGATGAATACGTTGATCTCGTGCGGCGCCTTGCCGTTGCGGTTGGAGATGAACACGAGCTTTTTGCCGTCGGGAGAGAACTGGGGAAAGGCGCTGAACCCGCCGGCAAAGGTGATGCGCTCCAGCGCGCTGCCGTCGCGATTTACGGCGTAGAGTTCGAACTGGCTGGAGGCGGGGTGCTCGTAGTTGGAGGCGAAGATAATGCGCCGGTTGTCGGGATAGAACGAGGGCGCGAAGCTGGCGCCGCCCAGATTCGTAATTTGCTTCTGGCTGCTGCCGTCGGCATGCATCACCCAGAGGTCCATCTGAGTGGGCTCGACCAACCCCTGCGCCAATAGAGACTTGTACTTCGCGATCTCCTGCTCGCTCGTGGGATGGTGGGCGCGGTAAGCGATCCAGCGGCCATCGGGCGAGAAGAAAGGCCCGCCATCATAGCCGAGCGTGAGGGTGAGCCGCCGGACCCTGCTTCCGTCGGGATTCATGGTGTAGATGTCCAGGTCGCCATCGCGCGCGGATGTGAAAACGATCTTCTTGCCGTCCGCGGAGAGGGTGGCTTCGGCGTTGTAACCGGGACCGGTGGTGAGCCGCTTGACGATCTTGCCGCCGTCGGTGGCGTAGTAAATCTGGTATTGGGGATAGACGCCCCACACGTACCCATGAGAGTAGTCGGGGCGCGGCGGGCACTCCTTGCTCGCTTCGTGGGTGGAGGAATAAAGCACGTGCTTGCCGTCGGCGTAGAAATACCCGCAGGTGGTGCGGCCGGCGGCGGTAGAGACCAGGTGCTGATCGGAGCCGTCGCTGTTCATGATGAAGATCTGGTCGCACTGGTAAGGCTGGCGCGTGGACATGAAGATCAGGCGGCGTCCGTCATAGCTGAAGTAAGCTTCGGCATTCAGCCCGCCGAAGGTCAGCTGCTTTACGTGGCGAAGATGCCTTTCCCGGGGGTCGCGCAGCGGATCGTCGGGAGCGCCGTGAACGATGGGACCGGCAGCGCTCAGGCCGGAGGTGGCAGTCTTCTCCTGCGCCGCGGCGAAGTTGGTCAAGGCCAGGGCAGCCAGCAGGAAGAAGATGGCATATCGCCGAACAATTTCTGAGACTCGGATCACCTGGGCACTTAGCATACCAATTTTACTTCTAACGCCAAATAACCCCGGACGGGCCAGCGTGAAAGTGAGCCGTCACTTCAGTGGCCGGAAAGCATGGTCGAGAAAAATCAATCCTGTTACCCCGTGGAGAATATGCCTCTCCTCGCATGCTCCGAATGCAAAAGATACGGCCCGGCATTTCTGCCGGGCCGCAAAATTCCTTCCTAACCGCAAGGTCCTTCGACCCCGCTCAGGATGACATGGTCATCCGCTGAGAGGTTAACGCGCATCGAGCGGCAGGGGCAGGATCTCCCGCATACCGGCTTCCCGGACCTGGCGGAGCAGCCGAATCAACGACCAGAAATTCATCTCTGGGTATTGCATTGCCAGCCCGATGATCCAGCCCACGATTACGGGCGAGCTCGCACGCTCCAGCCACGCCGCGGAGGCCATGCGTTCCAGGTGGTCCGCGGCCTGGCCGTTCCCCCGTACCAGCGGCGCCTCAGGATGACATTCCGAGCAGCCGAAGAAAGTGCCGCTCTTGGTGTTAATCAGCAGCCGCTTGGCGACACCGTGGGTAGAGCAAATCGCCGGCTCCAGGCTGGCATGCCCGTTCCGAATCTGGATCTCCTCCACTGCCGTTGCGCTTCCGTTTCCGTTCTTCACAATGCAACCCCCAGATGAAATTGGACCAC
>DATGJK010000513.1:0-2816 GCA_035295245.1 Acidobacteriaceae bacterium | reverse complement strand
ATGAGCCGGGCCGTGTCGCGCGGATGCAAGCCGATGGATGGCTCGTCCAGAACGTACAGCGCGCCGACCAGGCGGCTGCCCAGCGATGTGGCGAGTTGGATGCGCTGCGATTCGCCGCCGGAGAGCGTGGAGGCAAGGCGGTCCAGCGTCAGATATTCGAGGCCGACGGCATTGAGAAAAGTGAGGCGCTGGCGGATTTCCTGGAGGATGCTGCCGGCAATCTCCTCCTGCATGGGCGTGAGCTGAAGCGACGAGAAGAACTGTTTTGCGGCGGCGATGGTGAGGCTGGCGGCTTCGCAGATGTTCTTCGCGGTGGCTTCCTCGCCGATGCGGACGGCGCGGGCTTCGGCGCGCAGGCGCTGGCCTTTGCAGTCGGGACAGAGCGCGTAGCCGCGATACTTGCTGAGCATGACGCGGACGTGCAGCTTGTACTTCTTGCGCTCGAGCAGTTCGAAGAAGCCGTGGACGCCGGGGAAGGTGCCGCGGCCGTCGAGCACGAAGCTCTGCTGGTCGGGCGTGAGGTCCCACCAGGCGATATCGAGCGGGATGCCGTGCTGGCGGGCGGCGCGGCGGAGCTCGGTGAGATACGAGCGGTACTTGGGGCGATTCCAGGGATCGATCGCGCCTTCGTCGAGGGTCTTCGACTTGTCGGGGATGATGAGGTCGATGTCGAAGTCGATGGTGTTGCCGAATCCCTGGCAGCGCGGGCAGGCTCCCCACGGATTGTTGAAGGAGAAGAGGCTGGGCTCGGGCTCGCGGTATTGACGGTGGCAGTTCTTGCACTCAAAGGCCGCGGAGAAGCGGAGGCGGTCCGGGGGCGCAGGTGCCATTCGACTCGCCCGTGGCTCGCTCAGGCCAGGTTCTTCGACTACGCGTCCTTCGGACGCTTCGCTCAGGATGAGAGAGCTGTTTGGATCGGCGCGGCGGACGATTTCGTAGAGGATTTCCTGGGCTTCGCGGTAGCCGATCTCGGCGGCGTCGACGATGCGGGCGCGGTTCTCGGCGGAGACGACAATGCGGTCGACGAGAATGAAAACGGGGAGCGCGAAATCAATTTCGAGCAGCGACTCGGGCGTGGAGAACTCGTAGATATTGCCGTTCTGGTAGAGGCGATTGAAGCCGCGGCGGCGCAGGTCGGTGAGGCGGTCGCGCAGCGAGTCGGAGATGGCGCCTGGAGCGGGCGGGGGCGATTTTTTCGCGCGGCGCGGAGATTTGGTTTCAGATTTCTCGCTGGGCTGCGAAGGCGTGGTGGGCAGCGGCTGCACGGGAAAGATGGCGTGGAGGCGCGTGCCTTCGCCAAGCGCGAGGATGGCGGCGGCGATCTCGTCGACGGTATCGCGGCGGACGATGCCGTTGCAGACGGTGCAGTGGACGACGCCGCAGCGCGCCCAGAGCAGGCGCATGTAGTCGTAGATTTCGGTGGCGGTGGCGACCGTGGAGCGCGGGTTACGGGTGGAGTTCTTCTGGCGAATGGCGATGGCGGGGGCGAGTCCGTCGATCAGGTCGACGTCGGGCTTCTCGATACGCTCGAGGAACTGCCGCGCGTAGGCGGAGAGCGATTCGACGTAGCGGCGCTGGCCTTCGGCGTAGATGGTGTCGAAGGCGAGCGAGGACTTGCCGGAGCCGGAGACACCGGAGACGACGGTGAGCTTCCCGTGCGGGATGGCGCAGTCGATGTTCTTCAGATTATGGGTCCGCGCGCCGCGGATGATGATCTCGTCGCTCAAGGTTCTGGTCCCGCGAGTGGAGTCCCCATGCTGTGCAGTGGGGCTTCGGGGAAAAGTCTCCCATTTTGATTATAGGGGGCGGGAGCGGTGTGCTAAGAATGGAGGCCTATGCACTGGACAGGGGCTCTGATTCTGCTGCTGTTTATCGTTTTTGCGACGGCGGTGATGCTTGTTTTCCTGCACCAGACGCGCGCGGGCCGCATTCTGCAGGAGCGAATTCCCGACCGGCCGCACCGGCGTTTATTTCTTGCCTCGGTGAGCTTCTTCATCACGTTTCTTTTCGTGCGGCTGCTGGTGGAGGCGATTCGGCACCACGTTGGGCCGTTCGGGTTCGTGATGATGCGGGGACGGCATATTCACCATCTGGTCTGGGGGATCCTGCTGCTGCTGGTGGCCGGATATCTGGAGGTGGGTGAGATGGGGACGCGTGCCACGCCGACGGGGATCTTCATGAGTCGCCTGATTTCGATTATGTACGGAATGGGCGCGGCGCTGACGCTGGATGAGTTTGCGCTGTGGCTGAATCTGGATCCGAATGCGTACTGGAACCGCGAGGGACGGGAGAGCATCGACGCGATTATTTTGTTTGGCGCGCTGCTGGCAGTGAGCACGTGGGGCTCGCCGCTGGTGCGGAAGAGGAGAGCGCAGGAGAAGCGAACGGAGTAGTGTGGCGGGTGGGAGAAAGCATCCCTCAGGGGCTGAAGCCCGGTTCATTTTTCCGGCGCATAGCGGCACGACTAAAGTCGTGCCCTTTCAAAGAAGCGAATTTTGCCGCGCTGTGAAGGCGTGCTTTTTCAAAGAGGCGAATTTTGTCCGTGCAAGCGCAAGTGCGGTCGCGCGCAGTGAAGTCGTGCCCTGACATAAAGCACATGAACGGAGATGAGCCTCAGCGGCTGAAGCCGCTTCATGCCGCATTCGCTAAGAAGTGTGCGACCTGAAGGGCGCACCTGCCTGATGTGAAGAGAGTCTTCAGTGGTCGCAGCCCAGCCGATATGCTGCCCGTGTGGCACTTCGGTGCCATCGCGGCTGTTCCCTGATTTGATACCCCGGCGCATTTCGTCCTTCCGATCCACAGGGGTGGGCAAGCTA
>DATGJK010000512.1:0-3375 GCA_035295245.1 Acidobacteriaceae bacterium | reverse complement strand
ATCCCAGCGAGGCCGAACCCGACGACGGGAGAGATGAGCAGGACTTTGAAAACAGTGCGCGCCTGATCCCAGTCAACGCCGCTAATGCCGTTGCGTGCGCTCATCAGCTGATTGGCGAGGCCGACGCCGATGATCGAGCCGATCAGCGTGTGCGAACTGGACGCAGGCAGACCGAACCACCAGGTGCTGAGGTTCCAGAGAATGGCGGCTATGAGCAGTGCGAAAACCATGGTGAATCCGGCGCCCTTGTCGACGTGCAGAACCAGTTCTACAGGCAAGAGAGAAAGAATCGAGAAGGCGACGGCGCCTGAAGAGGTGAGCACGCCGATGAGATTCCAGATGCCGGACCAGACAACCGCGACATGCGGCTGGAGAGAGTTGGTGTAGATGACCGTGGCGACGGCATTGGCCGTGTCGTGGAATCCATTCACGAACTCGAAGCCAAGAGCGATGAGCAGCGCCAGGCCGAGCAGCATGTACGGCCAGGCAGTCAGCGTGTGAACCCGGGAGAGGTCGTGGGCGAGCTGGGAACCGGCATAGATGAGGCCGGTGAAGACAACGAGGCCAAAAACTACGAAGCCTGCCCTGCTATGAGGTTTTTTGTGGGTCTTATCCGGAAATGAGCTTGCCGCGATCTCCTGCGGAGTAATTGCGACCGCTATTCCTTCGTCCATAAAAAAGGTGTTACAGGCCATTGTAGGAGCCCGCAGAGCTCATGCCAAATTACCAATGGGAGTTACTGAGGAAAATCAGAAAGATGATGCTCCTGTGCAGTTTAGCCAAGGCGAAAAACGGCCCGACAGGAGAAGCTGTGGCTCGTCGTGGACGCACGGTGGAGTTGCCCCCGGCGACTGTAGCAGGCGCTGAAGCCGTTCTTATCGCCAGTCGTCCTGCAGGGTGAGGCGGTCGTTCATTACCTGTTCGAAGCCGGTATTCTTCTTGACGAAGATTTCGCTGAAGCCGCGGTCCTGGCGCAGCAGGATGGCCTGCAACCGCACTAACTCCAGCAATGCAAGGAACATGGCGATCACTGCGTTCGTCGAGCGAGTGTTGGAAAGGAGCTTGGAGAGTGCGACGGGGCGGTCCTCCATCATGAGCCGTCGACGCAGGAACTCGATCATCTGACGCACGGTCACGGTGTCTTCTGCGACGTCGAGAATGGGACGGTTTTTCGCGCGATCCAGGATCTCGCGGAAGACGCGTACCAGATCCATGGTGTCGGCGGCGATGTCCTGGTCCTCTTCGGCGGCCTGGCGGAAGTCACGCATGCCCGGATTGGTCCACGTGGCTTCTTCGATCTGCCGCTTTTGCTGCAGCATCTGGGCGGCGTTGCGGAAGCGTTCATGTTCGAGCAGGCGTTCCACCAGCTCACGGCGGGGATCTTCCGCCTCGCCTTCGGCGCCTTCCGCCGGCGACCGCGGCAGGAGCATCTTGCTCTTGATGTGGATGAGGAGCGCCGACATGTAGATGAACTCGCCGGCAACATCAACATCTGTCGCCTTCATGTGCTCGACATAGGAGAGGAACTGAGCCGTGATTTTGGCGATGGGAATGTCGTAGATATCGATGTTCTGCTTGCGTACGAGGTCGAGCAGAAGATCGAGCGGCCCGTCGTAGAGTTGGCCGACTGTGACGGAAAACGGGGAGGCGGAATCCTCCTGCGGCCTGGTCGCGGATTTCGCTTCCGAGGTGGGCGGAGGGGCCGTAGTGGAGTCCGTACTGGACGAAGCAGAGGCCGTCGGATACTGCTGCTCTTCGGCCGATTCACTCCGCGTCTCGGCGCTTTGGATGTCGTCCGGCTTCGTGGGCTGCTGATCGGTCATTGGGCGAAGACTCCCGCCAGGCCCATCGCAGTGCGGACCTGGTGCATCGTCTCTTCGGCGCGGGCAGCCGCACGCTGCGCTCCCGCTGCGAAAATTTCAGTCACGAGCTGCGGCTGCGCTTCGAACTGAGATCGGCGCTGCTGGATAGGAGCAAGGTGGGCGACGATGGCGTCGGCGGCCCAGGTCTTGCACTCGATGCAGCCGATACCGGCGGTGGTGCAGCCTTCGTAGACCTTCGCCATGGTTTCGGCACTCGAAAAGATTTTGTGCAGATCGCCGACGGGGCACTTGTCCGGATTGCCGGGATCTTTGCGGCGGATGCGTGCCGGATCGGTAACCATCGGCTTCAGTTTGGCGCGGATTTCCGGCTCGGGATCGCTGAGCAGGATGGTATTGCCGTAGCTCTTCGACATCTTGCGGCCGTCGGTGCCTGGGAGTTTGGGCGATGGCGTGAGCAGCACCTGGGGCTCGGGGAGGATTTCGGAGCCGTCGGCGTGCTTGTAGAACTGGTTGAAGCGGCGCGACACTTCGCGGGTGAGCTCCACATGGGCAGCCTGATCCTGGCCTACGGGCACGAAGTCGGGCTGGTACATGAGGATGTCGGCGGCCTGCAGCAGCGGATAGCCGAGGAACCCGTAGGTGGTCAGATCCTTGCCGGAGAGGTTCTCCTGCTGCTCCTTGTAGCTGGGCACCCGCTCGAGCCAGCCCAAAGGCGTGATCATCGAGAGCAGCAGGTGGAACTCGGCGTGCGCCTTCACGTCGCTTTGGACAAAGAGGACGGACCGGGCGGGGTCGAGACCCGCGGCGAGATAGTCGATGGCAACTTCGCGGGTGTTCGCGGCAATGAGCGAGGGATCGGCGTAATCGGTCGTCAGTGCGTGCCAGTCTGCGATGAAGAAATAGCACTCGTAGTCGCTTTGCAGGCGGACCCAGTTGTGGAGCGCGCCCATGTAGTTGCCGAGGTGGAGTTTGCCAGTAGGGCGCATGCCGCTGAGGACGCGCTTACGGCTGGCAGGAGGGGTGGTCGACACGGAATCCTTCATCGGGGAAAGTGCTGAGGGTATTGTACCGGGAGGGTGCGGAGCCAGGGCCGTCGATGCGGAAACAGACAGATGCAGGACGACTGCATCGACAGCGCTTGTAAGCTAGGGGGCAGGTGGTGCTGTGAACCCGGGCATCAGTGTTTCCAAAGAGGATTACCTCAAAGCGATTCTGGAAGCCGAGAGCGAAGGGCAGACCGTCATCTCTGCGACGCTGGCGCACTGGCTGAAAGTATCGCCACCGGCGGTTTCAATGGCGCTGCGGCGGCTGAAACGCGACGGCTTCGTCGAGGTAAGGGCGGACGGCGTGGTGCGGCTGACAGTGCAGGGGCGGGAGGCCGCTTACCGGACGGCTCTGCGGCATCACCTGATTGAGCGCATGCTCTCGGAAATGTTCGGCATGCCGTGGTACGAGGTTCACGATGAAGCAGAACGGCTTGAGCATGCCGTCTCACCGGCTTTCGAGGCGTTGCTGACCCGCAAACTGGGGGAGAAGGGCACCTGTCCGCACG
>DATGJK010000511.1:0-11785 GCA_035295245.1 Acidobacteriaceae bacterium | reverse complement strand
CCGTCACGACGACCAGTTCCTCAGGATGCGGAAAGGGCAGTGGCCGCAGCAGCACAGCGTTCACCACCGAGAAGATCGCTGTGTTGGCTCCAATGCCCAGCGCCAGAGAGCCGACGGCGATCAGCGTGAAGCCGGGGCTTTTCGCCAGTAAACGGAATGCAAAACGCAGATCGCCGCGGACTTCATCGAACCAGCGCGTCCCCCACGCCTGGCGCGTATTTTCCCGCGCCGCCGCAAGGCTGCCCAATTCGGCCTTCGCGCGGCGCATCGCCTCCTCGCGCGACATCCCCCCGCGCATCAGATCTTCGGCATGCCGCTCGACATGGAAGCGCAATTCGTCGTCGACCTGGGCGCCCACCGCATCCTCGTGCCGCACCGCCCGCCACCACGTCCGTATCCGGCTGCTCAGGCTCATAGCTCCTCCGGCTTCTTCGCTGATCGGGACCTCACACTTGCTCGGGCGCGGTCTTCAGAATTGCGCCCACCACATCGGCAAACTCGGCCCACTTCCTGGTTTCGGAGTCCAGCCGCCGCCGTCCCGCCGCGGTCAGCCGGTAGAAGCGCGCCCGGCGCTTGTTCTCGCTCTGCCCCCACTCGCCGGCGATCCAGCCTTCATGCTCCAGCCGGTAAAGCGCGGGGTAGAGTGAGCCTTGCTGAATCTCAAGCCGCCCCTGCGAAATTTGCTGGATGCGCAGCAGCACCCCATATCCATGCAGCGGTCCCAGCGAGACCGCCTTCAGCACCAGCATGTCTAGCGTGCCCTGCAGCAGATCGACCGGCGTTTCGTTGCCCATTTCTGTACCTCTCCCAGAATGTCTTGGAGAGTACCCCTGACTCTCCCAGACTGTCAAGGAGAGGGCGCTTGACGGTTACAATCCCGCCAGGGCTTCGGCGTGCTCGGCCTTCCTGGCGGTATCCAGGTGTGCAACTTTCCGGGCAGGAAACGGTTTTCTCTTCCGAATGGGTCTCCGTTTCGTCTTACAGTTGAATCAGAGCTTTGTGGAATCGGTTCAGGGCAGGGGAGCAGGGAAGTCCGTGGGTTTTGGTCGTTCGCGCAGCATGAGTCGCCGTCTTCAGCAAGAACAAAAACCAGTCGCCAATTCCGCCCTGTGCGGCGGAATCATCCCGGCGATGCTGCTGCTTGTGGCGTTCGCGGCTGTGCTGGCTGCCCCCGTCGCCTTCGCCCGCGTCTCTCATCCGGAAGCGCAGACCACGTCTTCGGCCACATCGTCCCAAAAGAAAAAGCTCTCTTCGAAGAAGCACCCATCGAATGCCCACGCCAGCACGAGCGCGTCGGCGCTCCACGGCCAGCATGCTGCCGGTTCCCGCACAGCCCATGCGAAGACCGCTGCAGCGCGCCGCCGTCATCATCGCCGGCGTCCGCTTACCGCCAAAGAGATCGCCCGCGCCCATCGCATCCGCCGCGCGTTTGTCGCTTCGTCGCAGCTGCGGCCTATGGCGCAGCAGCTAGCCCAGAACCGCACTCCGCCCGCTTATGCCGGAGTCGCCGGCTGGGCCCACAGTCACAGCGGAGAAGCCGCTTCCGCCGCGTACCTCGCCCTCGGCCACGCCGATCTGCTGGATCACAAATTCGCCGACGCGGTTGAGAACCTGCGCAGCGCGCGCCTCAAGGGAGCCACTCCCGCCCAACCCAACGGCGTGCTGGCCGACTACGCCGACTACCTCACCGCGCAGGCGTACCTGCAGAACAATCAGCTGCCTCAGGCCGAGCTCGTGCTCAACGACTTCATCGCCAAGTATCCCGACAGCATCTTCGTGCCCAGCGTGCCGATCCTGCAGGCAAACCTGTTCACGCAGGAAGGCGATGCGAAGAAGGCGCTGGCCATCCTCGCCCACTATCAGGGCCAGCCCATCGCCGGACACGCCGACTTCCAGCTCGCCCAGGCGAAGGCAGAAGCTCTTGCCGGAAATAACGCTGAGGCGAATCGCCTTTTGCAGCACGTCTACCTCGATTACCCGCTCTCGATCGAAGCCGGAGTCGCCCGCAGTCAGCTCGTCACCAACGGCATCCTTGCCACGCTTGCGCCCGCGGAGCGCCGCCGCCACGCTGACGCCCTCTACGAGGCCGGACACTACTCCGACGCCGTCGAGGAGTACCGCTCGCTGGCCTCTCAGTCCGACATCGATCCCGGTGAGCGCACATGGCTGCAGGTCGCCGCTGCCGAATGCGACTGGAAGCTTCACCGCCTGAACAAGCGCGAACTGGATGCCATTCCCGACACGAATGACGAAGCCGGAGCGCGCCGCATGTATCTCGAAATGGAGCTGGCCCGCGACGCCGCCGACACCGGCACGCAGCAATCCATCGTTAGTCAGATGGAGACGCGCTTCCCCACAAGCCCCTGGCTCGCCGAAGCGCTCTACTCCAGCGGCAACATGTATCTGCTGAAGAAGGACTATCCCAACGCCATCACGTACTACGGCGAGCTGGCGAAGCGTTTCCCCACGTCGCACTACGCACCCAGCGCGCACTGGCGCACCGCATGGCTCAACTACCGCCTCGGCAACTATGCTGAGGCAGCGCGGCTCTTTGAGGAGCAGATCCAGAAGTATCCCGGCGGCCGCGAAATTCCATCGGCGCTCTACTGGCGCGCGCGCGTTTACGAAGATCAGGAGCACAACGCACCCGCTGCCGCGGAGTACTACAAGACCGTTGTGCGCCTCTATTCGCATTACTACTACGGCATGCTCGCGCAGCAGCATCTGACCGCGCTTGGCGCCGTTACGCCGCTCGAGAATGCAGCGCTCGACGCTCTCCAGCCGGATACCATTCCCGAACTCAGCGACGACGTGCCGGAAGACGATCCGCACGTCATTAAGGCGCAGCTGCTCGCCAATGCCGGTCTCAACGAATACATCGAGCCGGAGATTCGCGCCGCCGACGGCAGCGACGAATGGGGCGCCTTCGCCGAAGCGGAAATTTACGCCTCCTACGGCGAGTCGTGGCATGCCATGCGGCTGCTGAAGCGCGCGCTGCCCTTCTACACGTCTGCGCCGATCGAGGCGATCCCCGTCGCCTACTGGCACATCCTGTTCCCGCAGAATTACTGGAGCGAGATCAAGGCCGCCGCGCAGAAAAACGGCCTCGACCCCTATATGGTCGCCTCGCTCATCCGCCAGGAGACGGAGTTCAACCCGACGGCCATCTCCAATAAGAACGCCTATGGCCTGATGCAGCTGTTGCCGGTCGTAGGCCGCGCTATGGCGAAGCAGGAAGGCCTGCGGCACTTCCGCACCGATGACCTGCTCAACCCGTCCACGAATATTCTGCTGGGCACGCACTACCTGCGTCAGACCCTCGACAAGTTCGGCGGCAAGCCCGAGTACGCCTTCGCCGCCTACAACGCCGGCGACGACCGCGTCACCGACTGGCAGAGCATCGGCAATTATCACGGCATCGACGAATTTGTGGAATCGATCCCCTTCACGGAGACCCGCGAATACGTTCAGGCCATCCTGCGCAACGAGGAAATCTACCGCGAGCTGGACAAGCTCAGCACCGAGCGCGCCGCTGATGGCAACAGCCAGGGAGCAGGGAACCGGGAATAGAAGAAGGGGTGGAGGGTCGAACGCGGCCGGCGAAAGGAACGGCCAGCGTCCGGTTCTTAGCAGACCGGTTCTGGCCGTTCATCGCTGTCCGCTGTTGTCCTGATCCTCAGGCCGCGGCCATGGTTTTCATGTGCTGCTTCAGTTCATCCAAAGAGACATCGCGGATATGGGTGGCGAGAAACCACCGATGCCCAAAGGGATCCTGGAGACCCGCGGTGCGGTCGCCGTAGAACTGGTCTTCGAGCGGGCGTACCACCTTTGCGCCGGCGGCGGTGGCCTGTTTGGTAGACGCGTCTACGTCCGGCAAATAGACGTGTAGCGTGATCGGCGAGCCGCCGTAGTGATTCGGGCCGTACGCATCCATCCTGCTGTCCTCGTCAGCAAGCATGATTCTGGAGTCGCCGACTTGTATCTCGGCATGAGCAATGCCGCCATCGGGCCGCGGCATGCGCATCACTTCCTTCGCGTTAAAGGCACGGGTGTAATAGTCGAGCGCTTCTTTCGCCCGGCCACCAGGGATGACGAGATAGGGCGTAACGGAGTGGTATCCGTCAGGAATGGCCTTGACTCCCTTTGACATGGGAACCTCCAGTTTTTCGCTCTTCTGGAAAGGCTACTCTCGCGCATGGAGCAGCGGATCGCCCGTGGAGGCTATTTCAATAAAAAGCTGATGAAATCCAGGCGAGCACAGGAACAAACGGGGTAGCAGGCATAGAGCATAGAGGATGAAGCGCGTCTTTCATCCTCCGGATTCGCTTCTGTCGGAAACCAACCGAAAAATCAGCGTTTATTCAACGGCGCAGTCTTTTCTGATCCCAGGACTCTGCGATTTGGGTTTCACGCTGCTTTAAACTCTGCGCCTCTTACCTCGCCCACCACGGCTTCGTCCGCGTAGCACCACACCCACGCCTCGCCTGGCTCCACAGATCGCATCAACGGATGCCGCGTCGCGTGGTAGTGCTTCGTGGCATGCCGGTTCTTCGACGAGTCGCAGCAGCCCACATGTCCGCACTCCAGACACAACCGCAGATGCACCCAGCGATCGCCCAGCTTGACGCAGTCTTCGCAGACGTGGGTCTCCGTTGTGGTCACCTCAATGTCTCCCGTGTGCGCGCATCGAATCATCCCGCTTCTCCTGATCATTTTATTCAGCGCTCCAGCGCGGCCCGATCCCAGTGTCCTGCGTCCGCCGCGGCCTCGTAGGTGCTTTGGCAGAAGTCGAGCAGCGCGCGCCGCGGGCTCGCGCTCGTCCGCACGTCATCGTACATCAGCAGGAATTCGCCGAGCGTGTCGTTCCACCGCGCCGCTTGCGGGCGCACCTTCTTCTCGCGAAAGCCCGCCGCCGCCGGAGCCATATACGCATAGAAGGCCGCATCGGTGTTGCCGCTGCCCGGCCACCATCCCACGCTGCTCACCTCATGCGAATACGCCTCGCGCGTGATCACGTCAGCGCCCGGCCGCTCCGGCGCGCGCCGTCCCGAGAAGCGCGTCACCGCCAGATCGAAGCTCCCCCAGAAAAAATGCACCGGGCTCGCCTTGCCGATGAACCGCGCCCGGAACTCCTCCAGCACCGCGTTCACCGACAACAGAATCCTCCAGAACCGGTCCACACTCTCCGCATCGTACGCGGTGTGCTGCCGGTCCTCGTCGAACGGGATCGGATTCGGCACTTCCACCGGCATCCGCCAGATGTGCACCTCAATGCCTGCGTCGTGCAGCATCGCCATGCACTCGGCGTAAAACTGCGCCACCGATGTTGCCTCCAGCGGCAGACTGCGTGTCGTGCCGTCGCTCTCCTCCAGCACCAGCCGGTGCGCCAGGAAATCGAAGCGCAGCTCGAAGGCGCGCTCGCCGTAGGGAATGCGCGATGTCGTGAGCCCGCGCGCCGTGACATACAGCGGCACGTTCCACCAGTGGTTCACGAGGGGCGTCAGCCGCATGCGGATTTTCCCAACGATCTGGGTCCACATGTGCAGCGTGTCGCAGGTGTCGCGCCAGGAGGCGAGCGGCAACGCCGGCCAGCACTCCGGCCGGTCCATCGCATCCATCATCGGACCGGGAACCGAATTCGCCTGCGCGCTCATTCCGCGATTATGCTCCGTCGCATTGCGGGTGTTCAATCCGCACCGCCGCAGCTACCGGATGCCTTCGGCTGTTATCATCAACAGTTTCCCTGCACCATCAGGAGCCGCTCGAATGCGTTGTCTTCGTTCTTTGCTCGCCGTTGCTGCCGCCCTCCTCGTCTTCACTTCTTTCGCATCGGCACAAAGCGCCGACGCAAACTCCAGTTCCAGTCATGGAATCGCCACCGCCAATATGGATCCCGCCGTTAAGCCCGGCGATAACTTCTACCTCTACGCCAACGGCGCCTGGATCGCTCGCACGCAGATTCCGCCGGACCGCGCCGGAATCGGTGTCTTCTCGACCCTGGACGACCGCAGCTACAAGCAGGTCGCGGAGATCATCGAACAGGTGTCGAAGTCGAATCCGGCGGCCGGATCGAATGACCGCAAGATCGCCGATGTTTACAACGCATTCATGGACGAGAAGACCATCGATGCGCTCGGCACCAAACCGCTCGAGCCGCATCTGGCTGCCATCGCCGCCATCAAAGACAAGCATGACCTCGCCATCGCGCTGGGCAAAACGCTCCGCGCCGACGTCGACCTCCTCAACAACGCCATCTTCTCGACGCACAACTTTCTCGGCCTGTGGGTAGCGCCTGGCTTCCGCGATTCCGACCACTACATGCCCTATCTGCTGCAGGGCGGGCTCGAGCTGCCGAGCGAGAGCTACTACCTCGATTCCAGCGAGCACATGCAGCAGGTCCGCGCCAAATATGCGACGCACGTTGCCGCCATGCTCAGGCTCGCCGGCCTCGACGATACCGACGCCCGCGCCGCTCGCGTCATCGCGCTCGAGCATGCCATCGCCGAGACGCACATCTCTCTTGCCGACATCGAGGATATTGCCAAGGCCAATAACCTGTGGAGCCGTTCTGACTTCCCCGCCAAAGCCCCCGGCCTCGACTGGGACGCCTACTTCGAAGGCGCAGGCCTCGCCGGCCAGCAGCAGTTCATGGTCTGGACGCCGACCGCCCTCACCGGCGAAGCGGCGCTCGTTGCCTCCACGTCGCTCGACACCTGGAAGGACTGGCTCACCTTCCACCTCATCGAGCATTACGCGCCTGTCCTGGCGCATCCCGTCGAGCAGGAGGAGTTCTCGTTCTTCGGCACCACGCTGGCCGGAGTAACGCAACAAAATCCCCGGTGGCAGCGTGGCGTCGCCAAGGTGAACGGATACCTCGGCGATGCCGTTGGCCAGATCTACGCCCGCAAATATTTTCCGCCCGAAGCAAAAGCGCAGGCGCAAGCCATGGTCGCCAACCTGATCGCCGCCTACCATAAGCGTCTCGACGCGCTCACCTGGCTCGCGCCTTCAACACGCGCCGAAGCGCAGGCCAAGCTGAACACACTCTACGTCGGCATCGGCTATCCCGAGACCTGGAAAGACTACTCCGCCTATGAAGTTCGTCCCGGCGATGCCTTCGGCAACTCCTGGCGCGCCGGACTCTGGTACTACCACGACCAGATCGCCAGGATCGGCAAGAGCGTCGACCGTCACGAATGGTCGATGGAACCGCAGACCGTCAACGCCGTGAACCTCCCGCTGCAGAACGCGCTCAATTTCCCCGCGGCCATCCTGCAGCCGCCCTTCTTCGATCCCAAAGCGCCGCCGCAGTGAACTACGGCGCCATCGGCTCGGTCATCGGACACGAAATCAGCCACACCTTCGACGCCGAGGGCAGCGCCTTCGACTCCAAAGGCCGCGTGCGCAACTGGTGGACGCCCGAAGACCACGCGCACTTCGAGCAGCAGGCCGAGGCGCTCGAGAAACAATATGACGCCTACGAGCCCTATCCAGGCGTGCACGTCAATGGCAAACAGACCATCGACGAAGACATCGCCGACCTCGGCGGCATTGCCGCGGCGTACGACGGCTATCACGCATCGCTGAACGGAAAGCCCGCGCCCACCCAGGACGGCTTCACCGGCGATCAGCAGTTCTATCTTGCCTACGCCCAGAACTGGGGATCGAAGACGCGCGAAGCGGCCCTGCGCCGCCAAATCCTGACCGACGGCCACGCCCCCGCCGAGTACCGCGCCGACACCGTCCGCAACGCGGATGCCTGGTACAAGGCGTTCGACGTCCAGCCCGGGCAAAAGCTGTATCTGCCGGAGGACCAGCGCGTGCGGATTTGGTGAGAGAACAGGGTGTAGCGGATAGGGTTTAGGGTATAGGGCGCTGAGCAGGTCATAACCCTCATCTCGTGCAAACAGAAAGGCGCCGGATCGCTCCGGCGCCTACACCCTAAACCCTACACCCTACCCCCTGCCTTTTACGCCGTATGCTGCAGCACCTCTTCGCGCACCGCCTCGTCCTGGCGCTCTTCCGCCGGGGTGTGCGGCAGCGCAACCGCCAGCACGTCTTCGATGCGGCTCGCGTAGTGGATCTTTACGCCCTGGATTTGCTCAGGCATCAGATCCTCCTCCACATTCTGCCGATTCTCCGCCGGCAGGATCACCTGCTGCACGCCGGCGCGCTTGGCGGCCAGGAACTTCTCCTTGATGCCGCCCACCGGCAGCACATTGCCGCTCAGCGTGATTTCGCCGGTCATCGCCGTCAGCGGATGCACCGGGCGATCGATCAGCAGCGATACCAGCGCCGTCGCCATCGTGACGCCGGCTGAAGGACCGTCCTTGGGGATCGCGCCGGCCGGCACGTGGATGTGCAGGTCGGTGTCCTTCATCATGTCCTCGTTCAGCCCCAGCGCCTTCGCATTCGAGCGCACCCAGGTCAGCGCGGCCTGCATCGATTCCTGCATCACCTCGCCAATCTGCCCGGTCATCGTGAAGCCGCCCTTGCCCTTCATGCGGTTCGCTTCGATGAACAGGATGTCGCCGCCCGCCGGCGTCCACGCCAGTCCTACGGCTACGCCGGCGCGCTTCGTGCGCTCGGCAATTTCCGTGTCCACGCGAACCTTGATGCCGCCCAGGAACTCGTGCACCACTTCCTGCGTGACCACCAGCTTGTCTTTCTGTCCCTCGGCGATGCGCCGCGCCTGCTTGCGGCAGATCGTCCCAATCTGCTGCTCCAGCTTGCGCACGCCCGCTTCGCGCGTATAGTGCCGCACGATGTGGTTCACCGACTCTTCGGGGAACTCGATGTCCTCCGGCTTGATTCCGTTTTCTTTAATCTGCCGCGGAATGAGATACCGGAAGGCGATGTGCTTCTTCTCCTCCTCGGTGTAGCCCTGCAGCTCGATGATCTCCATGCGGTCGCGCAGCGGCTCCGGCACAGTATCCAGCATGTTCGCCGTGCAGATGAAGAGCACCTTCGACAAGTCGAACGGCTGATCCAGGTAGTTATCGCGGAACGTGTTGTTCTGCTCCGGGTCGAGGATCTCCAGCAGCGCCGATGCCGGATCGCCGCGGAAGTCCCGTCCCAGCTTGTCTACCTCGTCCAGCATGAACACCGGATCGTTCGCGCCCGCCCGCCGCAGGTTTTGGATGATCTGGCCTGGCAGCGCTCCGATATACGTCCGCCGGTGCCCACGCAGCTCTGCCTCGTCGTGCATGCCGCCCAGCGAAATCCGCCGGAACTCGCGGCTCAGCGCGCGCGCAATGCTGCGCCCCAGCGACGTCTTGCCCACGCCCGGAGGCCCGACGAAGCACAGGATCGGTCCCTTCATGTCGGCCTTCAGACGGCGCACGGCCAGGTAATCAAGGATGCGGTCCTTCACCTTCTTGAGATCGTAGTGATCTTCGTCGAGGATCTCCCGCGCCTTCATGATGTCGACTTCGGCACCCGAAGACTTCGCCCACGGCAGCACCGCCAGCCACTCGATGTAGTTCCGCGTCAGCGAGTAATCGGCCGCCATCGGTGACATGCGCGAGAGGCGCGTCAATTCCTTCAGCGCTTCTTTCTTCGTTTCCTCCGGCATGCCGGCCGCTTCAATCTTCTGCTTCAGCTCCTCGATGTCCTTCTGGCCCTCGTCCATTTCGCCGAGTTCCTTCTGGATCGCCTTGAGCTGTTCGCGGAGATAGTAGTCGCGCTGCGACTGCTGCACCTGATCCTGCACTTCCGACTGGATCTTGTTGCGCAGCTGCTGCACCTCCAGCTCTTTTGCCAGGTGCTTGTTGATGCGCTCCAGCCGCGCCGCCACATCCGGCGTTTCCAGCAGCTCCTGCTTGTCGCTCGTCGCCAGAAAGGGCAGAGAAGACGCGATGAAGTCCACCAGCCGACCCGGCTCATCGATGTTCATCGCGATGGTCTGCAGCTCATCCGAAAGGGTCGGCGAAGCCGATACGATCTGCTGAAACTGAGTCACCACATTGCGCTGCAGCGCCTCGATCTCCGGCCCCTTTGCCGGAACTGTCTCCGGCACGGTATCCACCGAGGCCGTCATGAACGGCTCGATCTGCGAGAACTCGCCCAGCTTCACGCGCTCGTTGCCTTCCGTGAAGACGAAGAGGCTCTGGTTCGGCATCTTGACGACTTTGTGCACAGTCGCCAGCGTGCCGAAGTGGTGCAGGTCCGCCGGCTGCGGCGCGTCCACGCGCGCATCGCGCTGCGCCACCACCACAATGGTCTTTTCCTCGCCCAGCGAGTTGATCAGCTGGATCGAGCTTTCCCGGCCGACGGTCAGCGGCAGCACGGCGTGGGGAAACAGAACCGTATCCCGAACCGGCAGAATCGGCAGCACATGCGACTCGCCACCGTCGCGGTGACCGGGGTCGCCGGGTTGAATGATGCTAATGAAATCGCTACCCATGAGTGTCCTTATATCAAATAACTACCCATTGGATTCATCAACGTCGAAAAAGTCTCAGCCCGTCAGTCGAATGCGGCGGCCCCGCAGCGCCGGCAAACCGCATACCGGCACGCCTTCCGCCCACAACCTGTGCGTTTTCTGTGAAGCTCAGACCGCCTGCCCAACTCGTCTGACCGGACGCTCCCCCTCTTCGGTGAGATGCAAACCCGCCATTCTTATCGGCACAACACAGTAGCCGTTCAGACGCCGGACCGCAACCTTTGTCGGTTTTGCCCAAGCGCAAATCGTTTAGCGGCTGGCCGCCGGGTTGGACGGGGGCAGTTCCCGAACTTCGGCCACGACAGCCTTGATGGCCGCCAGGATTGCCGCTGGACCTTCGGCATCCTCGCTCACCTCCAGCCGTCCACGGCTGGAGAGCGCAGCCAGTCGTGGTTGCAGCTCACCGAACCAGAAGCGATTCAGCTTCTCCATGTCTTCGGCGAGATCGGGCTCCGACGAGACAAACCGGTGACTACTCGCCAATACTCTGAGAGGCCGATTTCCAAAAGTGCCTGACGCACGCACGTCCGCCATGCTTTGAGCCATCGAGCATCCTGCCCCTTCCGACATCTCGCCTAACGGGGTGATCGATAGGAAAGCGAGTTCGTTTTGCTCCTCAGGCGGGAGAAATCTCATTCCGAATGGCCAGCCGTCGTGGGGATTATTCAGCAGTCGCAGGAGACCGACGTGAAGCAGCGCCGGCTTCACAATGCGGCATGTGGCCTGCTGCACCCACCCGGGTTGACGCTCCAGTCTTCCCGTCAATCGGGGAGGTACGTGTTCGGTTAGGTCCGTGTCGGATGCCTCTACCAGCACGGCCCCAGCCACCTCTTCCGGATGGCGCCCGTTGTAGACGCGCACGTGATACGCTCCAGCCGTGGCCCCGACCATCACATAGGGGCCTGGAACACCCGCCGCCTGCAGCAAGCTGTGGAGATCCTCCGCGATTGCGGCGTAAGTGCGCGGGGCAGGCCCAGGATCGCTCCAGCCGAATCCGGCCCGGTCATACCAGCAGGCACGGGTGAATTTGGCCACTTCGGGTTGAACACTGACCCAGCCATAGCCCGCCGTGTGTGCTCCGCTTTCGAACACCACCACTGGACTGCCCTGGCCTGAGCAGTAGAGGTTCAACGTTCTGTTGCCGATGTTCACCGGATCGCCGATACGCGCGTAGCGCGTGCGATCGCGACGTTCGCCGATCTTCTCGTAGACGATGCCCGCCACAACGAGCGCCAGAAAAACGCCGACGAGCGTCAGGCTGGCATTTCGGTGTGACTTCCCAAAGAGCCGCATGGCTCACCGCCGCGGCACATCAGATTTGCGCGCCGAAAGTCCTCATTG
>DATGJK010000510.1:0-5129 GCA_035295245.1 Acidobacteriaceae bacterium | reverse complement strand
TATGACGAGAACGGCGGCTTCTTCGATCATGTGCCGCCGGTGACTGCGCCTCCGGGAACGGCGGGTGAATACGTCACAGTGGCCGCAGTGCCGGACCCTTCAGTAGAAGGGAATATCAGCGGACCGATCGGGTTGGGATTTCGCGTGCCGATGCTGGTGATCTCGCCGTTCAGCCGCGGCGGATTCATCTGCTCGGACCTGTTCGATCACACGTCTCTGCTGCGGTTTCTGGAGACGCGCTTTGGGGCTGAAGTGCCGAATCTGTCGGCGTGGCGGCGCTCAACGGTGGGCGACCTGACCAGCGCCTTCAACTTCTCGAAGCCGGATACGTCGGTGCCGTCGCTGCCCGCACCGGCTCCAGCGTTGTCGTCGGTGATCTCGTCATGCGAGGCGAACCTCGCGGGATTCACGGCGTATCCGCTGCCCACGACGCAGAGTATGCCCACCCAGGAAACGGGAACGGCGAAGCGGCCGAAAACGGCGTGCTGAGGCGGATCGCCTGGCCTGATCAGGGAAGCTGAAAGTCTGCTATCAGAGGCAAGTGATCCGAAGCTACGAGTGCTATCCTGCTTCGCCACAGGCGAGTGGCCAGCAATTGCAGCGGAGGTTCGTAGTAGCAGTGGTCCAGCGTGATGAGCGGCAACATACCGGGGAAGGTCTTCGGGAATCCCAGGGCATGTGCCGGAGGGAAGGTCTCGAAGCTCTCGCGCAGGAGTTTCGTCGTGAGACCTTTTGTCCACTCATTAAAATCTCCAAGCACAAGACGAGAGCCGCGCGGGCGAGGAAACAGGAGTACGTCTGCGCTCATCAGGCGTTTCGCCTGATGCCGGCGCTCTGCAAATCCGGTACCCAGATGGACGTTGAAGGCGTGCAGTATTTTGTCTGGCGTGAGAGACAGGTCTGTTCTGAGAATGCCGCGCGGCTCGCGTTTCTGCGTGATGTCGATGTTCTCCCACGCAAGCACCGGAAAGCGGCTAAGTGTCAGGTTGCCATAGGTGCCGCCCCGCAGGGGACGATTGGCGCCAAAGCATGCCGTGAAGTCCGGAAATGCGCGCTCGATCTCTCCCGCCTGATCGAACAGAGGGGCATGTGCCGGAGCATTGACCACCTCCTGCAAACAGATCAGGTCCGCCTGCAGTTCGCGCAGGACTGAAATGATGCGCTCCGGGACTGTACGGCGGTCGAAGCCCCGGCACTTGTGGATGTTGTAGGTGACTACCCGGAGGCGAACTGCCTTTTCACGCCGGCTCATCACTGTTGGCGCTCAAAGATCCATCCCAGCAGTTCCGTGGCGCGTTCCGTCGCTGGCCGATGTTCCCAGTCCCTCAGCGAAACCCGCCGGCTATTCGCCAGATCATGATCCATGTCATGCTCCAGGCGCGCGGCGAATTCCGAATCGCGCACTGCCAGGTTGACCTCGTCGTTGATGCCGAACGAACGATTGTCGAAATTCGTCGAGCCGACAACGGCCCACGATCCGTCGACCACCAGCACTTTGGCATGGATCATCGACGGCTGGTACTCAAAGACCTCCGCACCGGAGCGCAACAGGGGACCGTATGCTCCGCGGCTGGTGCTCCGCGTCAACATGTGATCCGACTTCCGGCCTGGCACCAGAATCCGGAGACGCACGCCGCGTTCGACGGCACTACAGAGTTCCTGCACCAGCCCTTTGTCCGGCAGGAAGTAGGGCGTGGTGATCGAGATGGTTCGCTCAGCCGAGGCCAGCAACATCTGGAACAAAAGCCGCGCACGCGTCGAGCCTCCGGGAGTTGGCGTGCTGTTGACAACCATGGCCACTGTTCTGTGGTCGCACTGAATCTCCGGGAAGTAGCGCGGCCCCACGATCAACTCCCCGTGACTAGTCAGCCAGTTCTCGGCAAACGTCGCCAGCAGATTCGGGACCGCTTCGCCTTCCACCCGGACGACCGTATCGCGCCAGCGCGGGTTTTTGCCTTTGCCCTTCCACCACTGGTCGGCCACGCCGGCGCCGCCAATGAAACCGATGCGTCCATCCACGATGAGCAGTTCGCGGTGTGTGCGGTTGTCCATGCGCGCGAGGCTATACCAACGCGCCTTGTTGTACCATTCAACCCTGCCACCTGCGTCCCTCAGCGCCTGCAGTGATGTTTTCGTCATGGCCCAGCTTCCAAAGGCATCGAGGACCAGATTGATCTGAACTCCGGCCTTGGCGCGCTCCGTCATCGCCTCCAGATAGAGCGTGCTGATTTCGCCGGGATGGAAGACATAGGCTTCCAGGCAGATGCTGTGCCGGGCCGAACGCATTGCTTCCAGCGCCGCTGGATAAAAGCAGGGACCATCGGTGAGCACCTCGAGGACTCCTGTCCTGTTCACTTTGGCATCTGCAAGGGACTCCAGCACATTCAGAAATGCCGGGGAATCGTTGCGGGGCAAATCGCTGGGGCTCGCAATGGAATACCGCGGCATTGGCCCCATCACCCCGGCCAGCAGCAAAAGCAGAACAAACACAAAGGACAACGCCCCGACCACAACGGCGCCGGTCGGCAGTGTGATGCTCATCAGCAAGGCAGCCAATGCGCCGGGCCTCCATCCGTCGGCACTCGCTCAGCGAGCGGACTCAACTTTCTTGGATGCGACGATTGCGTCTCAGTACGTGCAGACTGTGCCGATGCCCGCCATGGCGCCGTTGAGGTAAGCACGATATTGCTCAGCCGTCCCCACGTCGATATCGTCGAAGGTCCAGGAAGCGAGCCGGGCGGGGCTGGCGGCTGTGTTCCAGTTGGCGCACATTCCTCGCGCCCACGTGGTGATGTCCGTTGCTCCCCAATATCCGGTGATGATCGTTTGGTACGGAGCATACGTGGAGTAGTTCTGCTGGATCTGCGAAGTGCTGTAGAGTTCCGTGTTGACCCAGTACGGCTGCCGGAGCTGCTTCACAACATACCTCTGCAGCTTTTGTACTTCCGGCGTAGCGGTATAAGGCGTGTCGAGCCAAGTGATATACGAAGCCCGCAGGTTACAGGAGTTGCTCACGGACTTAGTCGGCAACGATTGCCAGAAGTTTTGCAGGACAGTGTAGCCGGGAGAGAAGTCGCTCCAGCCATACCACACAGCAAATTGCACATGGTAGGTATTGGAAGCACAGGCGCCGCTGAGGCTCTGCACGAAATTCATCAGCTTGAGGAGCTCCTGATTCGCAACGGCGGTTGTGGTTCCGGAGACCAGCTGGCAAGCGGAGGGAGCCCCGCTGCTGTAGAGGTAGCAATACTCTGCGCCATATTTCCACTTAGGAAAAAGCACGAATTGTAATTGCACTCCGTGCGCCACGGCCGACTGATACATCAGCTGAATGTTGTTCCAGTAGCTGGGCGTGTCGCCTAAAGGAAGCAGCACCATGACTGCCTGGTACCGGCCGAGTGAACTGACTGCGCCGAAGGATGAATCGATCGCCGCCTGAAAGTTGCTGAAGTCCCACTCCTCCCAGAAGCGATTGTCCTGAGCGCAGGCGTCAGGATTTGTCTGGCAATCTGCGGGTGCATACGTTCGCCATTCCGGCGTGACCTGAGGATTGGGCAGGGTGAAGACGTTCCAGGCCTTTTGCGGGCCAGATGAGGTGCCAGCAGCGCCGCAGGTCAGCGTGAAGGCGAAGCAGACGGGGACAAGAACACAGAGCAATCGTATGCGCATAGGAACTCCTGGGCCGCGACAACCGCGCAACGGGCTAGCTGGTCGGAACAGTGGTGCGGGTGGTGTGAGTGTCAGGAGTGTAGCGGTCGTAATTGCGGCTGTGCAAGGCTTTTTTGCAGCAGGAACGCTGAGTTTCTGTGGCCGGGCAAAACGCAGCCCGCGATCATGCAGGGCGAGCAGAACATCTCGTCTTCGGCCGCCGCGGCGTGCAGAGCGGGCAGGCATCCCCGATGACAGATTTCTTCCAGTGCAGAAGCAAGTTCAGCAGGGATTTATCGGAAGTCTTGCCGCGCGAGGAACTCGCAGTGAAGAGGTGAACGCGCCAGTATGCGTCGTTCACTTGTTCAGAAATCCCTCAAACTGCAGCCAGTCGACAAACTGCTCGATCCAGTGATCCGAAGGAAGATGCTGGGTGCGCATGCCAAAGCCGTGGCCGCCCTTCGCGTACAAGTGCAGCTCTGCCGATTTGTGGGCGGCCACCCACTTCTCGTAAATTTCCACACTTTGCGGAGCCAATCCGAGCGAATCGTCCGTCGCTGCCGCAATGAACATGGGCGGCGCGTCGGCTGGAACAGGAGCATCACCGTGAAATCCACCGAGGTAGATGGGCGCCACGAAGGCGGGCCGGCCATCGGGCGCATAGTGGAAGGCAACGTCGGCTGTGATGCCTCCGCCGGCGGAAAATCCGAGAATGCCGACGCGATCGGGTGAGATTCCCCACTGCGACGCGTGCTGCCGGACATAGGTCACCGCCGCCAGGCCGTCCTGGAACGCCAGAGGTTCGGCGGTCTTGAGCATCTCAGTCAGTTGCGCCCGGTCGCTCGACCATAGTCTCTGGAATTCCTGCGTGGCGTCGCCCTCAGTATGGGCAACGCGATATTCCAGAACGAAAGCCGTCACACCTCTGGCCGCCAGATATTTTGCCGCCTGAGTTCCCTCGGTATCGATGGACAAGGCCATAAATCCGCCACCTGGGCAGATGACAACAGCCGTGCCGTTTTTCAGCTCCGGAGACGGTTTGAATAGGGTGAGCGTGGGCCGGGTCACGTTCGTGACCACCTCCGCGTTCCAGGCTTTGGAGAAATACCGCTGCTCCGGATAGTTTTCGTGAGCGGATCCGGGAGCGTCGCCGGGATAGAGGGGAATCACCTCCTGCGCGGCTGCGACGGGCATTAGGGCCAAAGCCACACAGAAGATGGAAAACGCGATTGATTTCATGGCCGCAAAAGTCTACCAAAGAGCTGCATGATTGCAGATCGCCGGCAAACGGAGTGGGCGGCCAGGTTTACTGAGCATCCAGGTCGGTTCCGTGCTACTGTGTTCCACAACTTCTCCCCCGCACTTCGCCCCAGCGGAGGCCCCTATGCCACTCCACGTCGACACCCGATTCCTCGGGAACGTCTGCGTTCTCGAATGCCGTGGCCAGATCGTCATCGGCCATGAACTGAAGCAGCTCGAAG
>DATGJK010000509.1:0-15461 GCA_035295245.1 Acidobacteriaceae bacterium | reverse complement strand
GACGGGAGATATGAGCTGGGAGATGGGATCGGAAAAGAATCTGACGAAGCTTCTGGAATATGAAAGGCGGCTGGAGGAATTTCTGGAAGCGCACGCGGAGATGGGCGGAGTTTGCCAGTACCGTACAGACACGCTGCCAGCGGAAACCGTGCGTCAGGGGCGGATTGCGCACCGCTCGCTTTTCATCAATGAGACACTTTCCATAATCAATACTGATTATGTGCATGCCGGCACGAGGCAGGTGGCGGCGCCGCTGTGAACTGCGGCAACGTTTGCAGTTGGAGCAGGCGCGCTAACCCGGGCACAGGTGAACCTCGCGTGCTACCCCGGCCGGGGGATACATCCAGCCGGAGCCGAGGGTAGAATCGTCGCAACCGTTCCTGAGGAAGTGATTCGTGAAAAAGCTCGCAGCAGCTTTCCTGTTGGCGGTGTTGGGACTCGGCCCGCCGGTTTATGTGCGCGCGCAGAACGAACGCGACGCCGCGAACGACGCCGCGCGCATGGCCGCGCAAAAACATAATGCCAGGGTTTCGCGCAAACGGGAGAAGGCGCAGGAACGCGCGATGCGGAAATCGATGGGCAAGCCTCACCGGATGAAGAAGCAGCCGAGATAGGCGCGTCAGTCCGGGGCAGGAGGGCGTATGAAAAGAAAAAGAGCCGTCTATGCCCTGGGCATGCTGATCTTTTTCGGCGCCGCCCTGCTGATCTTCATCCTCGCGGCCAACGAACAGTCTGTGCTCGCGAGCGGAAAACCGGCGACTGAGAGAGTATCGCTGCAGGAACTGCCCAAGCGGAGCAGCGGCAGCAATCAGCATATTGAGCTGGCGGATTTCTATTTCGGGCGGCAGTACATCTACACGGCGAAAGTGGTGCAGTTCACGGAAGTCTACGTCCCGGTGTTTGCCAAAGGACAGCCGGAAGACGCGGCGCATCTGCAGCTTCTGGTCTGGATTCGCAACGACCGCAATTCGAATCAGCGGCTGATTCAGAGCCAGCAGGATCTCGATGAGCTGGTGGCGGATTTCAATCGCAATCCGCGAACGCTGGACGGCGTTCTGGTGAAGCCCATCAGTCGCGTGCGATCGCTGACGCAGGATGCTTATCCGGGCGTCGACACGGCAGGGCTGCAGGTGCTGTGGGCGCGGAATTTCCCGGACCAGAGCTCGATCAATCTTCTGTGGGGGCTGATGGCGTTTTGCCTGGTGGCAGCGGGCGCGTGCCTCGTGGCGTTCGTGCGGGCGCCAAAACCGGGGCCGGCTGCGCGGCCTTCTGCGCGGCGCTGAGCAGGGGCCGACGAGGCGATGATGCGGGGTTTGCGGTGCAGCGGCGCGGGGCCGGGAAGTGCGTAGGTGTGCGCGCGGGGCCGTAGTATCCTTGAGAAGACGCGCCCGTAGCTCAGCTGGATAGAGCGGATGCCTCCGGAGCATCAGGTCGGGAGTTCGAATCTCTCCGGGCGCGCCATCCCGGCACAAATCAGATCACTGAGTTCTGCGCCGCGGCCGCAATCGCGCGAATGTGCGCGGGACCGGTGCGGCAGCAGCCGCCGACCGCCTGCGCCCCGGCATCGAACCACTCGCGGGCCAGCGCCGCGAAACCGGATGTATCCGCGTGGCCTTGCCAGGTGCGCGTCTGGGCGTTCCAGGCCTCTCCGGAATTGGGATAGACGATGATGGGTTTGCGTCCCGCAGAGCCAACTTGCGCTTCGGCGATTAATTTGGTGACGAACGGCGGGGCGGTGCAGTTGATGCCGATGGCCAGCGTCTGCGGAGATTCAGCCACAGCGGCGGCGCAGTGACGCAGCGGCTCGCCATGGGCGACGGTCGCAGCATCGCGGCAGGTGAAGGAGATCCAGGCTGAAAGCGACGGGTGCTGTTCCAGCGCGTGGAGGATCGCGCGGGCTTCGTCGAGCGAGGGAATGGTTTCGAAGGCGATGCAGTCCCCATCGGTCTCAGCGAGGGGCGCGAGCCGCTCAGCGTGGAAGGCAATCAGCTGATCGAAGCCGAGGTCATAGCGGCCGTGGTATTCGGCACCGTTGTGGAGGGCTGCGCCATAGGGGCCGAGGGAGGCAGCGATCCAGACGCGGCGAGGATTCTCCGATGCGTATGCGGCGCGCGCCTGTGCGGCGATGGCGACAGACTGGCGCAGCGCCTGTGCGGCTGCGCTGCTGTCGCGGCCCAGTTCGTGATAACCGAGGGATGAAACTTGGTAACTCGCGGTCGCGATGCAGTCGGCGCCGGCGCGAAGGTAGTCGAGATGGACGTTGGCCAGGGTTTGCGGCGAGTCATCGAGGACGTGCGCCGACCACAGAGGTCCGGAGATGTCGCAGCCGCGGCGCTCAAGCTCGGTGGCCAGGCCGCCGTCGAGGACGCGAATGCCGGAGAAGCCGATGGTGGCGTGCGGAGTCACAGGAGTGGCTGCAGCCTCAGTGCCAGGCGGGGCGGCCGCTGCGCGGGAGAGGCCACCGCATTTGGTACACTCTAGAGGATAGCTGGCGCCTGACCAGGATTTGCGCGCCGGCTTCGTCACTGTTCGGGGAGTGGCTCAGCCTGGTAGAGCACCTGGTTCGGGACCAGGGGGTCGGAGGTTCAAATCCTCTCTCCCCGACCATTTCACATCAACAAGATAGCGGGCCTGTTGAAAGACAGCTGGCCTTTGAGGCTGGATCTGCCGTGGGGCACCCAAAGAAGGGCGCCCATTCAGCATTTCCCGTTCCATTTGGAGTGTCTGTTTCAGCTCGAAACCGCACTCCAAAACGCGTGGGTTGAAAACGAGCGACGGCGGTTGGGGTTATGCAAATACCGCCCTAGTGTTTCAGATACCAGACCGCTGGTACCGTACTCGTGGTCGACATGGCGACAGCGGTGTTGGCGTCGATGACATAGAGGATCAGAGTGTCCGTTGCCGGGGCCGTCTCCATCACGGTAAAACGGCCAACGGGAGCATCCGCGGCCGACATGATGATGTAGGTCGCAGCAAAAGGCGAAGACGACAGGCCGGTCGAAGTGGTGATGTTCAACGTGCCGCTCAGCGTTCCTGCTGCTCCCGTTGCCGTGAGCACGCCGTCAGCCGTGGGTACTCCGCCGTTGATCGTGAGATAGGGATCGAGGGTGCCGAGGGCGAAGGAATTGCTGAAGTTGGCGGTTGTGAATCCGCCTGAGGGCTCCGCCTGCTGAGGAACGAAGGTACTCAGAGCGGCATTGTTGGCCTCGTCGATGCAAAAGCCGCTGCCCGGGTTGAGCAGGTAGCAGACGGCCGTCAATGTTCCACTCGCGGTCGTCTGCGTGCGACCGTTCGAGGCGACGCTGATGTTCTCAACTCCCTGCTGGTAGGAGTAGGAGCCACCCTTGCTCTGGTCCTGAGTAATGGATATTGTGGCAGGATTGGCGCTGGTATTCCAGGTGAACTGGCCGACATCGACGCGCGGGCTGCCGCTGCCGTCAATACCGGTTGACCAGACGACGGAAGCGTTGGAGGCCGGCGCTGCGTTCGTAGTCGTCCAACCCCCGGCCGGCGTGTTTTGTGTGGAGAAGCGGCCCTGCAGAACCGGTACCGGCGGCTGGGTCAAGACATTGCTGCTGACGCAGTAAAGGACGCCTGCGACTCCCGAACTGCTGACGTTGGCGAGGTAGCAATCGAAGGTAAGGGTTACAGCCTGGCCACTGGCGGTTCCATTGTTGTAGGTGATATTGGCCGTGAGCTGCGCAAGGCCATGCGCGGTGTCGGACATGTTGTAGGAGGCTGAGAATCCATCATTGAGCGCGACCACTCCGGCGTAGCTGGAGATATCAACCACAGCGGCGCTGGCATGTCCGGAGCCATCTGCCGCGAGGCGGCCTGCAACTCCGAAATTCGCGGTTGCGTTCGCGGCGCTGATGCCGTCAAAACCAAAGCCGTAATCCCCGGAGATGTTGCTATTGGCGAATACTGGGCAGGTGGCGTTCGTGGCGTTCGGGCACTGCTTTTCGAGGGCGCCGGACAGCGCAGGAGTCACACTGGAGCTAATGAAGTTTCCATTGCCGTTGGTGCGGATGGCGATGGCCAGCGTGAGTAACTGGGAGCCCGAAGCACCGACGATGGTCAGGGTTCCCAAGGCATCTCCGCTGGCGCCTGCCGGCGTATTCAGGACAAAGCAGCCGGTGAAGGGAAGCGGGTAGGCGCCTGAGCGGCCGCTGGCTGCGTTCACATCGAGCAGTCCACCGGAGATGGTGTTCACGCCGTCGGCATGGAACCTGCCCGCCACAGCTTCGAACTCGTTCGTCGATTCGAGGCCCTGGCCGCTGAAGGCGTAATCGCCGGCAAGCAGGCTGGCCGCGTTGCCGCCTGCAGCGCAGCCGCCCGATGCAGAAGTGACGGTGAAGGTCGGACTATTGCTGGAAATTCCGGCAACGGTCACGGCCACGCCGCCGGTGGTCGCGCCCAGCGGCACATCGGCGACGATGCTGGTGTTGCTCCAGGTCGTAACCGTGGTGGCTGGAATGCCATTGAATTTCACGGAACTCGAACCTTGTGTCGATCCGAAATTGGTGCCCGCAATGGTTACAGGGGTTCCGACCGGGCCGGAATTTGGAGTGAGGCTGGTGATCTGGGGTCCGGTTACCGTGAAGCCTGCGGTGTTGCTGGCAAGAGTATTCACGGTGACGACGATCGAGATGGGTCCCTCGAGCAGCCCGGTGGGAACCGTCGCCACGATGCTGGTGTCGCTCCAGCTTGTGGCGGTGGCGTTGACGCCACCGAACTGGACGACGCTGGAAGCGCCCCTGGTCGCTCCGAAGCCTGAGCCTGTGATGGTAACGGGCGTTCCTCCAGTCCCGGAGGTTGGATTCACGCCGCTGATGTGGGGCGAGACAACGCCGCTGTAGATGACACCCTTCGCGCCGGAATTCGAAGAAGGGGTGCCGTCCGGAGTGGAGATGGTGACCGGCAGTTGCGCAGTACCCGTGGCGGTGCTGGCTACCTTAAGGGCAACGTCGAATATGGCTATACCCATAGCAAGGCCGGCCACCGATACGGAGCTGGTGCAGGTGATCGTTTGGCCGGAGACGCTGCAGGTCCAGTTACCGGAAGTTATCGAGGCATAGGAAACATAAGTGAGGCCCGCCGGCAGGGTTGCCGTTATGGTGATGAGCTGGTCGGATGGTTTGTCACCGATGTTGCTGATGGTGAAGTGCAGCGTGGCAGTGGAACCATCGGTAAAGTTCAGGTTGGGACCGGCCGGCTGGTTATCAACGGTTACGTCGCCGTTCAGATCGATCAGCTGATTGTTGACCCCGGTCCCATTGTGTTGTCCGCCACCTGAAATGCATCCCGCGAGAAGCCCGGCAAGTGCGAGGAGCAGCCATGCGCCTGCGCGGGTAAGAAGCCTTCGCTGGGCTCCTGGGACAGAGCCCTGCGCAACGTGCGTTCGACGCAACATCGAACTCTGGCTGAAGTCAGGCGTGCGAAGGGTTTCTTCAGGCTTCCGAATCAGGCGGCACATGGCGGACATGGTGATGCTCCTGGGAAAGAGATTCGTGGTGCAATGGCGAGTCCGAGCGCGCTCAGCACTGCCCGGACTCGAAGGTTGCAGCGCTACTTCGTCGCGATGAAAGCGTGGTCCTGCGTTCCGTCGTTGTAGACCCCCACCAAATCCCCGCGCGGATTAATGCCCAGCGGCCCCTGCTTGCCGACCGCGTTCGCCGGAGGCGGGATGGTGCTGAATGCGCCGCTGTTCGACAACACGAAATAAGCGCCGTCACTGGATCGCAGGGCATCGGGCGTATCTCCGAGCAGCGCGCCCAGCGTTACCTGCGACGTGACATACACGCCGGTTATGTCTCCGGCATCGCTGATCCGGTTCACGATGGTGTTGCTGGCGCCCGCCGAGGCGGGTACGTCGACCGTTGAGTAGTTGCCCTTCACGTCGCGCAGGAATCCGTGGGCGATGACCAGCAAACTGCCGTCGCAGACCCCGCTGGGCGGGGCAGCCGGAATGATGTAGCTGCCGACGATATTGCCGGTGTCATCGATTCCCTGGGCCATGGTGGCGATCACATTCGCAACCGGGTAATCGATCGCCGTGAACGTCCCGTCGACATTGCGGAGAAATCCGTGGCCGAGCGGGAAGGGACCGTTCGTACAGCCAGAGATGGTATTGCTGGCGTTGTAATGGCCCACGATAGCGCCCGAATTATTGATGGAGTGCGCAACCGTGGATCCGGGAATCGCACCGCTCAGGGTCACATCGAAGGAAGTAAATGCGCCGCCAGAGAGCAGGAATCCGTGAGTTTGGCTCGGGTTCGTGGGGTCGAAGTACTTTCCGACGATGGCGCCGATCGAGTTGATGCCTCTGGCCACGGTTCCGCTATTGGGGAACGGGACATCGATGGGCGGGGCATAGGTGCCGTCGCCGTGCCGGAGGAAGCCGCGGGGATTGCCGCCCATGTTGCTGTCAAAGAAGCGGCCGACGATGTCTCCGCGGGCGTTGATCTCGAAGGCCTTGCTGTTGCTGGCGCCGCTGAACGGAACCTCGAAAGAGGTAAGCGTGTAGGTCATCTGCGCCGGAGCGGAAGCCGCGAACGGCAACATCGCCCCTGTCGCAAGGAGGAAAAGCATCGGGTTCTTCATGGCTTGGTGCCTCTCACTTCGTGAGGGAGTGTTGGTGACGGATCAGCGGGGGAAATTTGCGTGTGCCAAGAAGTGAGAGAAGGCCGGGGGATGTATCAGCGAAATTTGATTGCGCGGCAGCTGGGGGGCGAGCGGCACGCGGGCCGGTGTACAATCGGGCCACTTTTTCAGCGCATTCGGATCCGCATGGGGAAGGGTGTGTGCCTGGGACAACGGAGTCTGGATTCCTGACGGGAATCCAGCAGGGGGAGGCCGAGTCCGAAGCGGCTCTGTACGAGAAATACTCGGCCAGGGTCTACTACCTGGCGCTGCGCGAATCGAAGTCGCGGCAGGACGCGGAGGATGTCCGCGCGGAAACGTTCCTGCGGGTGCTGCAGGCGATCCGGAAGCAGCAGGTGCGTTCGCAGGATGCGCTGCCCGCCTTCATTCTGGGGGTGGCGCGGAACGTGCTTCGGGAACTCTATGCCCGGCGGCGACAGATGGGCGATGCGGTGCCGGCGGAGGAGGCCGAACTGACCACGCCATCCCACGAGCACAACTTTATTGATAACGAGGTCCGGATAGCGATCCGCAGGACGATCGAGCGGCTGAAACCGCGCGAGCAGCGGGTGCTGCAGATGCTCTTCTACGACGAGTTAGCAACGGAGCAGGTGGCGCGGGCGGTGGACCTGGCACCGGAGCGGGTGCGGCTGGTGAAGTCGCGGGCGCTCAAGCATTTCCGGGAAATCCATTACCGTTTGACGGCGGGAAAGAAAGGGAACTGATACATACGGGGTCCGAGGCTCACTTCCTATATGCTGCACACGCAGATCGAGAACGATGAAGTGGTCGAGCGCTACGTCAGGAATCGGCTGACGCTCGAGGACCGGCAGGCGTTCGAGGAGCACTATTTCGCCTGCGACGAATGCTTCGCAAAAGTGCAGGCGATGGAGCGCTTCATCGCCGGCGTTCGCGATGCCGCCGAACGCGGGGCGCTGGCCGATGCGGCGGCGGAGTCTTCGCGACGAGCGCCGGCATGGGCGCTCTGGGCTTTTGCGGGCAGCTCGGCCGCGGCGGTTGCGCTGGCGGCGGTGGTCGCCTGGGCTCTGCTGGTCCGGATTCCATTGCTGCAACGGAACGCGCAAGTTGCCATGGCGGAGGCGCAGTCGCAGCAGCAGATGGTGGCGCTGCAAGCCAGCGTTGCGGCCGGTCCAGGGGCGCAGGCGAATGTGCCGCTGGTGATGCTGCAGGCGACGCGCGGGGAGGAAACCGCCACGGCGGTTCTGCCGGCCGATTCCCGGCAACTGATTGTCTGGGTGGAAATCGGGCCGACGCGGTACCGCAATTACCGCATGGAGGTGGACGCGCCCTCGGGCAAGCCAGTCATTGCGGTGGAGGGACTGAGCCGCGGACCCTATGGAGCGCTGGCCGCCAGCCTTCCCACTGCGGCGTTGCAAGCGGGAATCTTTAGGGTTAGACTCATCGGCCAAGCGCCTCCTCCAGCCTCCCTCGTCAGCGAGTACCGACTGCAGATTCGCAGACCCTGATCGCGATCCGGCCGGTCCGGGTGATCTATGTCGCACCGACTCAGGCTCTGGATTTTTCTCCTCTCTGCGTGCGCCGCGGCGTGCCCGTGGAGTTTGGCGCAGGAGAGCGGCCAGAGCAACTCCTCGGTTTCTCGTGTCGCGCCGCAGGACGCACCCGCCCAGCTCAGGGATCTGCTCAAACAGTGCTTTGACGAAATCAATGTGCACGGGAACTTCGTGCGCGCGGAGGAAGTGGCGCGTCAGGCGCGCGACCTGAGCCAAAAGACAGGCGACAAGCGCAGTGAAGCCGAGGCGATGGTCTATCTGGGGGCGGCCATCGGATACCAGGGGCGGGCGCAGGAGTCCCTCGAGATCGCCAAGCAGACGCTGGTGGTGGCGCGCGAGTCGGGAGACAAGAAGGTAGTCGAGCAGGCGCTCAACAACCTGGGCAGCGTCACCGGGGGACTGGGGAGATATGAAGAATCGGTCGGTTATTTCTACGCACTGCACGACCTGGCGCGGGAGATCAACGACCCGGTGATGGAATACATGTCGCTGCTGAATATGGGCGAAGCTTATTCCTCCTCGGGAGAGCCGGGTCGCGCGGAGAGCCCGCTGCTGCAGGCGCTGAAGCTGGCCGGCGAACTCGATCATGGAGATCCGGCAAGCAAAGCGAAGTCGAAAAAGGGCACGGAGATGGCGCTGCTCAATCTGGCCGGGATGGAAATGGCGCGCGGCCACTACGCAGCCGCGCTCCGCTATTTCGAGCGGGTGCATGAGAGCCAGCCGGGAACGCCGCTGTGGGCCATCGCAGCTCTGCAGGGGATGGCGAACGCCGATCAGCAACTGGGCAAACCGCAGGAGGCCATTCCTCTGTTCGAGCAGGCGATCGCGCTGGCGGAGAAGTCGCCGGGCGGCGGCTATCAGGTGGCCATGGTCACCAGCAATCTGGGAGTGAGCCAGGAAACTACCGGACGTCTGGATGCGGCGCTGGCTTCGCAGCAACACGCTCTGAATCTTTTTCATACGGCGGGCGGAGATCCCGAAGCCGAATGGCAGATCGAAAGCCACATCGGGCACGTGCTGCGCGCCATGGGCCACAACGAGGAGGCCCTGGAGCATTACAAAGAGGCGATTGGCGACGTGGAGAGGCTTCGTCTGGTGGCCCTCAATAATGAGGAAGGCCACGCCGAAGCGGTGGCAAAGAGCCACGACACGTATTCCGAGACGGCCGACCTGCTCGTGGACCTGCACCGCGATTCAGAAGCCTTTGCGATGGCGGAGCGGGGCCGCGCCCGTTCTTTTCTGGACACGCTGGCGGTGGCTCGAGCCGGGCTCGCGGAGCAGCACACGCCGGAGCAGGACGGCCGCGAGCAGAAGCTGCTCAAGCAGATTTCAGCCGCGCAGGCGGAGCTGTGGAAGGGCGGGCTCTCGGCAAAGGAGCAGCAGGAGCGGAAAGCGAAGCTCGTCTCGGCGGAAGAAGAACTGGAGGCTTTCCAGGTTGAGGTGAGGCGGTCGAATCCCCGGTATGCGAGCCTTCGCTATCCGGAACCGACCGATATCGCTCAGGTTCAGAATGAACTGCTCGATGACAAGACGGTGCTGCTCGAGTTTTTGCTGTGCGAGAAACGTTCGCTGGTCTGGGCGATTGCGCGCGATCAGGTGACCGTCAGGATTCTTCCCGCCCGCAAGCAGATCGAGCAGCAGGTCAACGACTATCGCAAGCTGCTGAGCGACAGGGGCTCGGTTCTGACGCTGCAGCAATCGCTGGAGAAGATCGACAAATCCGGGTCGGCGCTCTATGCGACGCTGCTGGCGCCCCTCCGCGGTACGCTTCGCAGCGGCGAGAGGCTGATCATCATCCCCGATGGGGCCCTGGATTATTTGCCATTCGAGACTCTGGTCACGGGAACCGGGCGCGATGCGGCCGGCCAAAACTCGCCAAGGTATGCGCTGGAGCTATTCAGCATCAGCTACGGGCCTTCTGCTTCCGCGCTGCTGGCCGTGCGCACCGACCATCCGCAGGAGAGCGAGTGGAACAAGTTGCTGCTGGCGTTTGGCGATCCAGTGCCTGAGCCGGCTGCGGCGAAGGAAGCGCGGAGTTCGCCGGCATTTCGCTCCGCAGGCGGAGAGGCGGCGGGATCGAGCGATGCCCCGGGAACGGCGACCGACCGCTATGCCGAGCGGGGATTCTCTCTGGCGCGCCTGCCCTTCACGCGCGAGGAGGTGCTGAGCATTGCCAGGCTCTTTCCGGCGTCCCGGCGGCAGCTCTATCTGGGAGGAGAGGCGACGGAAGACGCGGTCCGAAGCGAGAATCTCGGCCAATATCGTTACATTCATTTCGCCACGCATGGTTTTCTCGACGAGTCCGCCCCGGGCCGCTCCGGGATCATGTTTTCGCGCGCGCCCGGATCGCAGCAGGCGGGCATCCTGCTGGCGGGCGAAGTGATGAGACTGAAGATGGATGCCGATCTGGTGACGTTATCGGCGTGCAGCACCGGGCTGGGAGAAATGGTGAACGGCGAAGGGATCCTGGGCCTGACGCGCGCCTTCTTCTATGCCGGGGCGCGGAACCTCACGGTGAGTTTGTGGAACGTGAACGACTCGGCAACCTCGGCTCTGATGCGCGCCTTCTATGCGCGTCTGAATCGTGGCGCGGCGAAACCCGAAGCGCTGCGCGAGGCGAAGCTGCAACTGCTCAGGGGTTCGAATACCGCCTGGCGCAATCCGTACTTCTGGGGAGCCTTTGTCCTGGTGGGCGAGGGCAACTGAGTGAACTTATGACAAGCCAGGTCCCACCGTGGCAGGTTGCGGTGCAACAGCTCGTGCAACTTCAACCCGATCCCCGCCCTTTTCTTTGGCCTGATAGAGTGCTCCGTCGGCGCGCGCCACCAACGCCTCTCCCGAGTCGTTGCGTTGAAACGTGGCGACACCCAGGCTCAGGGTGATGGCCCCAGGGCATTCCGGTACAGTCGATGCTGCGACCTTTTCGCGGATACGCTCAGCAACGATGAGCGCGGCGTCGCTTGCGGTTCCGGGCAGAAGCAGGATGAACTCATCGCCGCCGTATCGAGAAGCCAGGGCATAGGAACGGAGTTCGCTCCTGAGAATGGCCGCTACGCAACGCAGAACCTCATCACCGGCCTGATGGCCAAAGCGGTCGTTCGTCGATTTGAAGTGGTCCAGGTCGGCGAAGACCACCGACAGGGACTCGTGAAGACGTTCTGCGCGCGCGATCTCGCGCGGCAGGGTTTCGTCCAATACCCGTCGATTGGCCAGGCCGGTGAGCGGATCGGTGCGCGCAAGGTGCTCGATGACTTCTTTTGCGCGCCTGCGCTCGGTGATGTCGCGCGCCGTTGACACTACGTAGGCACGATCTAACTGGACCCGATGGAGCTTCACTTCAACCGGAAAGATTGAGCCGTCTTTGCGCCGATGTTGGCCCTCGAACTGCGCGGAACCCGTTTCCTGGAGTTCTGCATTTACGCCATCCTGCGTTTCTTCCGTTCGCGGGTTGACGTCAGGAACCCGCATGGAAAGCAACTCTTCCCGGGTATACCCCAAACTCAGGCAAGCCGTCTCGTTTACGTCGAGATAACGCAACGTTTCCGGATCGACAACTTCAATGGCGTCGCTGGCCTGATCGATCAACATTCTGAAGAGTTTCAGGGAATTTTCGAGATGCTTGCGCTCGGTGATGTCCTGGGCGGTGCCGCACATGCCCACGACCCGGCCCGCGTCGTCGCGCAGCGTCCGGCAATGGGCCACGGTCCACCTCGTCGAGCCATCGGGGCGGACCACCTCGAGGTCGAGTTCGCAGGAAGTCCCAGTGGCGAGGGCGCTCTCCACGGCGGCCATCAGTCGCGCCCAACTCTCCGGCGTATAGAACTGCTGCAGCTCCTGGAAGTGGGGCGGCGGCAATTTCGGATCCCGGCCGGCGATGCGATAGAAGTTCTCATCCCAGGTAAGGGCGCCGGTGGCCTGCGTCCAGCTCCAGACTCCCATGTTGGCGGCCCGGAGCGCCGCTTTCAGATCGGCTTCGTTGCGCTCCAGAGCCAGCCCGGCTTCTTTGCGCGCGGTAATGTCAACGAAGCTTTCCAGGAGATGGTCGCGCCCGGCAATTTGCACCGTTACAACCGTCTTCACGATATGTCGCTTCTCGCCTGAGGCCGTCAGCAGGACGCGTTCTGCGTTGTCGAGGGTCTGACCAAGGTCGGTAATCGGGCACATTCCCCGCTGCGCCGGACAGATGAACTGGTGACACACAGCGCCTAACACGCGGTCACGCGGGAACTTGATCACCTGAAGCGCCGCTGGATTTGCGTCCACGATCTGATGTGTCGCGGGATCGATGATCAGAATGCCGGTTTGCACGGAATCGAAGATCGCCCTGAACCGCGTGGCCGCTTCAGCCGTTGCCTCTTCGCAGCGCCGGCTCTCTTCCTCGGCCTGCTTTTGCCTGCTGAGGTCAATAGCGATGCCCAGAATGCAAGGTTCGCCCTCAAAAATGATGCGGACGCCGGTGAGATAGCACGGAATTTGTGCGCCATTGCTGGCGACAAGCAATGCCTCGGTCTCAACCTTGCCCTGCTCGAAGGCGTCCTTCATGACACGTTGCACGCTTTCGAGGCTCTGCGGTGCAATCGTCCTCATCATTCCGGCTTGCAGCATTTCATCGACGGAATAGCCAAGGAAATTCGTATTGCAGCGGCGCACCTGGCCGGAGGCGTTGAAGATGCAGACCACGGCAGGCAGGCTCTCCATCAGAGCTTCGGAAAGCGAAATCGCCATGCCCAGCCTTTTCCTCGAGACGGCAAGCGCGCTGCGGCTCGTCGACGGCGGAGCGGGCAGGGGAGCCGGCTGCGAGCGAAGCATCTCAGAGAATGCATTTGCGCTGAGAGGCCTGGCAAAGTAATAGCCCTGGGCCTGATCGCAGCCCAGCGAGCGAAGCGTCTCCAGCTGCTCCTTTGTCTCAACACACTCGGCGAGCACCTCCATGCGGAGAGCTGCTCCGAAGCCGATCATCCCGGCTGTGATCTCCGTATCGTTGGGGTCCACATTCAGATGCTTTACGAACGATCCGTCGAGTTTGAGCCTGTCGAAGCGGAAGCGCCGCACATAACTGAAGCTGGAATAGCCGGTGCCGAAGTCGTCGATGGCCATCCTTACGCCCAGCGCGCGCAGGGCTTGCATCTGGGAGTCAACTTTGTGGTCGCGGGTCAGCAGCAGGCTTTCGGTGACTTCCAGCTCGAGACATTCGGGCGCAAGGCCGGTCTCGTCCAATATGGCTTTGATGGTCGAGGGCAGAGAGCCGTGACGAACCTGGATGGCCGATATGTTGACCGCCATGGTGAAAGAGGGAAAGCCTTCGGCCTGCCACTGCTTTGCCTGAAGACACGCGGTCCTGAGCGCCCAGGCGCCGATCGGAATGATGGCTCCGGTACTTTCAGCGACGGGAATAAATCGATCGGGCGGAATGAGCCCTTCCGCGGGATGGCGCCAGCGGAGGAGCGCCTCCGCACCGATCATCTTTCCGCTGGAGAGGTCGAACTGGGGCTGATACTCCAGGAACAATTGTTCGTGGCGCAGAGCGTGGCGCAGAGCCGCTTCAATCGAGAGCCGTTCCATGGCGCGGTGCGTCATTTCCGGCGCGAAGAACTGCCACTGATTCCTGCCCTCCTCTTTTGCGCTGAACAAAGCGGCATCCGCGTTCTTGAGGAGCATTTCATAGTCCTCCCCGTTTGCGGGGAAGACACTGATGCCGATGCTGCTGGAAAGGGAGATGGTTCTGCCCTCGATGGTGAACTCGTCGGCCAGGCCTTTCTGGATGCGCCCGGCTGCGATAGCGGGATCGGTCGTGTCGCTCACCGCACTGAGAACCACCAGGAACTCGTCGCCTCCGAGGCGCCCGACCATATCACCGGCTCGGGTATGCTTGTTCAGCCGCCTTGCGACTTCCCGCAACAGGACGTCTCCGGCCGAGTGACCCAGCGAGTCGTTGATGTTTTTAAAGTTGTCCAGATCGATGTACAGCAGAGCGGCTCCTTCGCCGCGCCTCGCAGCGGCGGCGAGGATTTGTGGCAGGCGTTCCTGCAGCAGCGCCCGATTGGGCAGGCCGGTGAGAGAGTCGTGATAGGCCAGGAAACGAAGCTGCTCTTCGCTCCTGCGCAGTTCGGCTTCCACCTGTTGGCGCTGGAGTCTCTGGGCTCTTTCGGCCAACGCCCGCCGAACGGAGGTGGGCAGGCGCTTCATTCGCTGCTTCAGCACATAATCGGTGGCTCCTCCTTTCATGCTCTCGACGGCTTCATCTTCGCCCAGCGTGCCGGTGACAAAGATGAAGGGGGTTGCCGGGCAAAGCTTCCTTGCCAGGCGCAGAGCTTCAAAGCCGTCGAAGGTGGGCAGGGAATAGTCCGCCAGAATCAAATCCCAGGATTCGCGCGTGAGTTTGTCGACGAATTGGTCCCGAGTTTCTGCCTGGTGTATCTCGCACCTGATACCCGCGTCCCAGATCATCTGGCTGACGAGTTCTCTGTCGGCCGCTTTGTCTTCCAGATGAAGAACGCGGGGCACGAACTCGGGGATCGCCTGGTCAGGGAGCGAGTGCGTCGACATGACGGTCTCCCGCTGAGACCAGCTCCGGGCGTTCGTTGACAATCGCCCAGAAAGTGCCCACCGTCTTCACGGCTTCAAAGAAGGCCACCGACTCCACCGGCTTGACGACGTAGGCGTTGGCCCCGAGGCGATAGCATTCCTGAATGTCGGGACCCTGACGCGACGACGTGAGAATCACGACGGGCAGAGCCTGCAGGCTGGGAGTGCTTTTGATATAGCGCAGAACCTCGATGCCATTTACCCGGGGCATTTTGATGTCCAGAAGAATGACAACGGGAAAGTCCTCGACTCCCGCAAGGTGCGAGAAGCGCTCGAGGGCTTCACTGCCGTCGCGCATGATCACGACGCGGTTGGCGAGATGGATGCCATCCAGCGCGGCGAGAGTCAACTCAATATCATTGGCGCTGTCCTCAACCAACCAGATCGGCTTGAGCATATTCTTCACGAGATCCTTTCTGGCGATGATCCGCCGGCAACGAGAAATAGAAGGTAGCCCCTGTTCCGACGGTTCCTTCCGCCCAGATCCGTCCGCCATGCCGCTCGACAATGCGCCTCGCCAGCGCCAGACCGATGCCGGTGCCTTCGAAATCCTGCTCGCCGTGGAGGCGCTGAAAGACCTGAAAGAGCTTCTGGTAATAGCGCATGTCGAAGCCGACGCCGTTATCGCGAACGAAAGCGACCGTTTCCCCGTCCGGTTCGATCCTCGATGCGATGGTGATTTCCGCCGGATCGCGCCCGCGA
>DATGJK010000508.1:0-2539 GCA_035295245.1 Acidobacteriaceae bacterium | reverse complement strand
ACACCTGCAGCGCGCTCACTTCCTGGTTCAGTTTCGTATCCTGGTCGTGCAACACATCCAGATCGGCGCGGGCCGTCGATACTGGCAGGCCCGGAACGTACAGTCCCGCGGCAATCAGCAAAATCGCCAGCGCCACGAAGACCAGCGCCTGGATGTACCACGGAAATTCCTTGAATGAGATGGACGCCATTGCTGTCCCCTTAACCCTTCCTCGCCGGAGTAGAAGCTGGCGCCGGCGCCGGGTCTGCATCCGCCGACCTGTCTTGCGGCAGCGCGAACTGCGCCGTCAGCGTGAACGCAAACGTCTGTATGTCCGAGTTCTTGGTGTCCTGCGTCGATTCCTTGATCTCGATCTGGTCGAAGTAGCCGGAGTGCTTGAGCTGGGTGATGAAGTTGGCCACCGCGTTGATCGATCCGGCTGTGCCCACGATCGTCAGGCCATTGCCCTGCCGGTTGAGCGACGTCAGCCACAGCGTATCGGTGCGCGTGACCGTGTCCGCCAGCGCGTTCAGCAACTCCTGCCCGCCGGTGCGGTTGCGCTGCAGCTGCTCGATGATGTTGATGCGCTGCTGCAAAACGCCCTTTTGGCGCTCGAATTCGTCCACTTGCATCTTCAGTTTCTCCAGGCGGGCCTTCTCCCCGCTCTGCTTCTGAATGTGCAAGCGCACTTCGGTAATCTGCTCGTTGGTGGAATGCCAGTTGTAGTAGAGCACCCCGAGCGCGACGACCATCGCCGCCAGGAAAAACACCACCTGGAGAGTCGCTTCCAGCGGCACTGCCTGCCGCTGCGGTTTGGGTCGTGCTCGGCCGAGTAAGTTGATTCGGATCATGGCGTGTCAAAGCTCCTGAGCGCCAGCCCCACGGCAATGGCCAGGCGTGGAGCGAGTTCGCGCACCTGGTCTTCGTTGTGCCGGCCGGGATTGATCACGATCTTGCGAAACGGATAAAGCTCCTCGACTGGCAGCGCGAACTCCTCGCGGAGCAGGTCCACCAGCCCGGGCACGCGCGCGGTTCCTCCAGCCAGATAGATCCGCTGGATGTTTTCTCCGGCGGCCGTGGCCCGGAAGAAGTCGAAAGTTTTCTGAATTTCCAGGATCAGGATGTCGGATACGGAGCGCAGGATCGTTCCGCGATGCTCCTCGTTCACTCCCGCCACGGCTTCGCCCTTCTTGAGCCGCTCGGCGTCCTCATAGCTGAGGTCCAGTTCCTTCTGCAGCGCATCGGTATATTGATTTCCGCCCACCGAAACGTCGCGCGTAAAGAGCGGCGCGCCGCCCCGCACGATGTTGATGTTCATCACGCTGGCGCCGATGTTCAGCAGCGCCACGGTCTGCGTAGGATCGGGATCGTAGTTCACCTCGTAGCAGTTCTGCAGCGCGAAGGCGTCGATATCCACCACCGTGGGCGTCTTGCCCGCCTGCGCCAGCACGTTGGTATGGTTCAGAATCTTGTCTTTTTTCACCGCCACCAGCAGCACGTCCATCTGCGCTTCCTGCGAATCCAGTAGCTGGTAGTCGAGATTCACGTCGGAAATATCGAACGGGATGTGCTGGCTGGCCTCGGATTGAATCCGGTCGTAAAGCTCTTCGTCGGTCATTACCGGCAGGTTTACCCGCTTCACGATCACCGAATGACCCGAAACTGCCGTGGCCACCGAGCGCGTCTTGATCTCCTGGCGGTCGAAGATCGTTCCGATCGCTCCCGCCACCAGCGGCGCGTCCATGATCGCCCCGTCCACCACCGTATCCTGCGCCAGAGGCTCCAGGCCGAAGCTCACCAGCTCGTAGCCCTGCTTCGAGTGCTTCAGCTCCACGGACTTGATGGAGCTCGAACCGATGTCTAGTCCCACTACCGGCTTTTGCTTCGAAGCGCCAAACATCGTTCAGCCTTTCTGCGAGCCCTGCCGGGCGTCGCCCCGACGCCTATGCCCGCCTGCCCTGCGACTGCCGCATCTTCTCTTCCATCCATCGGTCCAGCACGGATTTACGGAACTTCCAGCGGCTGCCCAGCTTGAATGCCGGAACCAGGCCCGTGCAGATGTAGCGATAGAGTGTGTCGGGCGAGACTCCTAGATAATCCGAAGCCTGACGCAGATTCATGACTTCTCGCGACTCGCGCATGCCAGCTGGCTGCCCCTTTTGAGCGAAGCCCCTTTGGAAAAAACACCGGCGCCCCACTCGAGGAACCCCGCACCACTTCCGGCTTCCGCCCTTACTTCACTGCCCCAGGGAAGCCGCTTACATGGGCGACTGTGGCATCCGGCGGCGTCGGGTGTCAAGAAAAGCGGCGCGTACCAAGGCCCCGAAAATTGTGGCTAATGTTAAAACAGGCGGGAGAAAACACTCTATCTATTGAGATCTAGGATCTCTAGTACCACACTATATAGTGGTTAATTCCGTGGCGTCACTCGCCGACCTTTTACCGCCCCTACTGTCCCTCTCCTGTACCTCTACTGTACCTCTACTGTACCTTTACCGCCTTCTTATCGCTTATCCAGCCCCAGCTTTGGCCAGAGAGCATCGATTCGTTGCTGCGTGGC
>DATGJK010000507.1:0-3917 GCA_035295245.1 Acidobacteriaceae bacterium | reverse complement strand
TGGCTCCAGGGTTGTCTACCTGGGAGACAACGCGAGCGGAAGCCAGTTCCTCGTCGTGGGAGATCAGGAGTCGGATGCCATTCGCGGGCTCTCCTATCTCGCCATTGCGCCGGTTGGGAATCACGTGTTGGCGGCCGGCTTTAACCAGGTCGTGCTCGATGGCAAAATGCTCCCCACGCTTCCCGGCCAGGTCTACCAGCCACTTTTCAACTCAGATGGATCTCACTACGCGTTCGTAGTCCAAAACAGCAATGGGCCGGTCGTCTATCTGGACGGTGTACCGCAACGTGCGTATAGCGCCTTCCAGGCCGACGGTTCGTACTACACATTCAGTCCCGACGGCAAACACCTTGCTTACTTCTGCCACGCGGCCAGCGCATCGGCCGGCAATGAAGAAGGAGTCTGCCTGGACGGAAAATACCTGCCGCAAGGCCAGGGAAATGCGCTGGCGAATCTCATGTTCAGCTCTGACAGTAATCACCTCTTCTGGAGCTTTCGCCAGGGAGCCAACATGCGCGTCTTTGTCGATAACAAGCCGGTGCTCGATGGTGGAGCATCGTCTCCTGGAGGAACTTCGGCGCAGGCCTGGCAGCCCGACGGCAAAGACGGCCTAATCGTCCTTGTGCACGATACGGATTCCTTCAAGCGCGTAACCATCACGCCTGCCTCCAGCAGCAGTGTTGCGGGCATGCTGGGCGGCGGACCCGCGGTCGCATCCGCGCATTAGCCCGTGAAGACAGAATTCTGACCTGGAGGCAAAGCTGCCTTTCTGTGAATCTCAAGGCCAGGTGGAAGCCGGCGCCGAATAGCAACTGGGCGAATCTTTCGGCAGTGCATTTCTTGCTTCTGCGTCCGTTGACGTAAAGGAACAGTCGGGGGAATTCGCATCGGGAAAGGGGCTAAAAGTGAAGAATAAGAGTTTGTGGTTGATGGTTTCTCTGACCGTGGCTTGTGTTTCCTGCGGCCGCAACACCGCCAGTCCATCGGCTGCTTTCGCGGCTTCTTCCGGCAGCCGCAACGGGACGTACATGATCTGCTATACGCAGTCGAACGCGCATGGCATCACGGTCAGTTCCGTTTTCCATGTGCCTCCGGTTGACCAGGTCACGATGCTCGAAGAGCCGTGGGCGAAGGACTTTCGGCGCTATGTCGCCCAATCCGGTGATGCGGGAGCACTCTCCGTAACGTGCACGCAGGTGGATCCCAGGAATCCCGATGCCGCTCTGAAGGACAAGATCGACGCCTGGCGGAAGCAGGGCATTCACGTGGCTCAGGTCAACTGGAAGTATGCGGGTGGCTGATCCGTTTGGGGCCGAATAACTGACTGCCCACCCGCCCATTCAGGCCGTCCCCCAAAGCTTCGAGAGGAGGAAGTCTTGACGCCTGGGAAGACTCTGCTCTCCAGTACCCGCTTTGCGGCGGCAGCCCTCGCCATTGGACTCGCACTGTGCTGTCCGTACCGGCTGTCGCACGCGCAGCAAAATCCCTTCGGCCAGCTTGGCGAGGCGCTCAAGCAGAAGGCGGCGGAGAAGACCGTTAGTGCGCTGCTGAACAACGATCTTCCGCTCAGGCTCGACGCCAACGCCGTTTATCCCACGGTTCCGGCGCCCCCCGGCGGACCCTTCGCGCCGCAGCCGCTGTCGCTGACCGTGGCCGATCTCGACCGGCCGCTTCCGCCCGGCGATTACACCATGAACGTGCTTGCGTTCTGCACGGAATACTCGGTGCATCGCCCTGGCGCGGGCGTGGCCTACCGGCTGGGCCCGCTTCAGGGAAAGGCCGCCTCGGCCATCGGCGACCTGTTGTGGCGTGGCACGCTCGAGAAAAACGTGCAGCCGCAGCAGCTTCAGGCCGTCTCCTGGGCCATCCAATCGGGATTGCGCTACGACCAGATGCCCAAAACATATCAATCCGTCATCGACAACGTGATTCCCGAGCACAGGAGCCAGCTGAACGGCGACTTTTTCCAATCGTTGGAAGACACCTACAACAGCCTCGCCAAAGGAACCAGACTGCCGCCGCTGCAGCAAATGCTGGCGGGCATGGGAAAGAGTGGCCAGTTGGCTTTGAGCGCCGATCGCCAGCGCCAGGCGCTGCTGCGCCAGAACACAAGCGATCAGATCAGGGAGCAGACGCTGTTTGCCGGTCAGGAAAGCGGAGTGTACACGCCGGTCAGGGCGGAACAGGGGCCATGGACGGAGAGGATTCCAGGCGTCGCGTACGTGCGCTTCCTGATCGTGGGCGGAAACCTGGCGCGGAACAACATCATGCAAATCCGCATTGTGTCGGCGCGCAACCAGCAAGCCGGCCCTCGAGGGCCTCACGTGATGTACGCGAGTTTCGTGGCCATGCCTGCACCTTCCGCGGCCATGGCAGCGCTGGGTTCCTCAAGCCAGGCGGAGACGACGCCTGCAACGACCCCGGCAAGCTTGACTGCCGGTACGATCGGCTGCGCGGTTGGCCAGGGCGCGCAGTGCCTGATTCCCGTGCCCGCCGCGAACTCCGCGTCCGCCGCTCCGGAATGCGTTTCTCCCTGCGCAGGGCATGTCGAGAGCCTGCAGGGCACGGTACAAGTCACACGCGGCGGTACCCTGATTTCGCTGAACGCAGGGGACCCAATCCAAATGAACGACACGATCGAGACGGGCAGGAACTCCAAAGCCGTACTCGCGTTCTCAGACAATACGCAAATGACTCTGGGCGGAGAAACGAGACTCCAAATCGATAGCTATGTCTACGATCCATCACAGAAGAGTGGAATGGCTTATCAACTGATGGAGGGCGCTTTCAGGTATGTCAGTTCGTTAGTCGGAAAACACGATTACGAACCGAGAATTGAAACACCCGTTGGCCAAATCGGGATACGCGGGACGGAATTTGTCGTCAGCCACGATCCTGCAGGCCAGGATGAGATCGATCTGATTCGAGGGCTGCTCGATATCACTCCCAAAGCACTTACGCAGGCCACCATGTTCCAGGGCCCAGTCAAGATCATGCTGAACGACAACTCGGCGACAGGATCGCCGCTTTCGCAGGCCGAATACGATGCCATCCAGGCACGCTTGTCCCCTGCACAGCCCGGCGCCCCGGTGATGTAGCGCCCAGCAGCTGGCATCTCGCAGGCCCCCCCGGTGCGCTCGGAGCGCCGTCATGTCGCCTGAACACATCTACAGCTATGCAGAACGTTCTCAAGTTCTCTTTCCGCAAAATGCTTTTGAGATCACACCTGGAGGCCCATCGTGATGAACCAGAAAGCGGTGACCGCTACAAATTCGACGACACCGATGTAGCGGCAAAAAGCAGATGCCCGACCGAAATGATCAGCATCTCTTGAATGTTCAATGATTGGAAATGGTCGGGGCGGAGGGATTCGAACCCCCGACCCTCTGCTCCCAAAGCAGATGCGCTACCAGACTGCGCTACGCCCCGACTGGCGACCCTGAGTTGGGTCTGCGTCCACTGCCATTGTACCGTCCCCGTCCATCCCCGCCGGCACCTCACCCATCCAGTTCTCCGACGGCGCATCCGCCTTAGAACCGGTGCACCAGCCACAGAATAATCAGCACCAGCACCACGACCGGCGTCGCGAGGATCAGCAGAATCGTCAGCCCCAGCAGCGACAGGTAGACATAATCCTTCCAGGTATGGCGCCGCGGCTCGCGCAGGTGCCGCACCAGCAGGTGGTAGTTCCTCTGGTTCGTCTTCCACGCGATGTCGAATACATCCCCCGCGAACGGAATGGCCCCGATCACCACGCCAACCGCTACATTCGCCACCATCCGCGACAGCGCCACATAGGGAACGCCTCGCACCCACGCGCCCACGATCAGCAGGCACGAAAGAATGCCGGTGAGCAGATCGCCGATCCCCGGAACGATGCCGATCAGTCCATCCAGGCCCATGCGCATGCGCGTGCC
>DATGJK010000506.1:0-6464 GCA_035295245.1 Acidobacteriaceae bacterium | reverse complement strand
GGCCGCGTTTTCACACTGGGCAACGTAACCCAATACACGGTCGTCGGAGTCCTCGCCGATGCGCGAATCAACGATCTGAAGTCGACTGCCAACATGATCTACATCCCTTACTGGGACAACCCATGGTGGCGCGCGGACTTCCTGATACGCAGCGCCCGGCCGGCCAGCATGCTGCTGCCGGAAATCCGGCGCACGATCTGGAACATCGACCCGCAGGTCGCGCTCCCGATGATCAGCTCCCTGGACGATCAGGTCGCGGTCTCGGTTGCGCCGGAACGCTTCCAGGCGATGCTGCTCTCCAGCTTCGGAGCTGCCGCGCTGCTCCTGGCCGTCCTCGGCATTTACGGCGTGCTGGCCTACTCGGTTTCATTGCGGCAACAGGAATTCGGCATCCGCGTGGCTCTGGGTTGCGACAAATCGCGCCTGATCTCCCTTGTTGGCCGCCAGGCTCTCCTGCCTGTTTGCGGCGGCATTGTTGCAGGACTCGCGCTGGCGTTCCTCGCGACGCGCTGGGTTCACAGCCTGCTGTATCAAACGAGTCCGGCAGATCCTGCGGCGATTCTCGGCAGCATCCTCCTTCTGGCAGCCGCCGCGCTGATCGCGGCGGTGCTGCCGGCGCGTCGCGCGGCGCAGATCGAACCCATGCAGGTGTTGCGCAACGAGTAGGTTCCCGTCGCCGCTCGATCAGGGCTGGTCGTGAAGCTCCACGCGCAGCCTGCGTCCCTCGCGGCTGCTTTCGCGGGCAAGTTCGATGAGGCGAGTCGTGCGCCACGCCTGCTCGGGCGTTACCGCGAGTGCACTCCTCCCCAGCAGCGCGTCGCGCACATTCTCGTAGAAGCCTCGATAATCGCCGCGCACTGTGCGGATGCGCCGCGTGCCTGATCCGCAGAGCCTCAGTTCGCCCCACGCGCTCTCCGGCTCCTGGCCCATCTCCGGCGAATCGTATCCCATGCCGGACTTCAGCTGCTCCTCCTGCGGATCCAGCCCCCACTTTACGAAGCTGCCGCGGCTTCCGTGAACCACGTACCGTGGCCCCGGAATACAGGCAGTCAGGGTCGAGCGAAGCAATACCGTAAACGGATGAGGCTCCTCGTACTCCAGGAAGAGGTCCCAGGCATCATCGACAGCAGCATCCTCGCGCTCCATGCGCACACTGGCGGAGAGGCGAGCTGGATTGCCGAACAGAGTGAGCGCCTGATCGATGAGGTGCGGACCAAGATCCCACAAAATGCCGCCGCCCGGCCCACCGCTCTCGCGCCATACTTCACGACGGGGCGCCGGGCGAAAGCGATCGAAGTGCGACTCGAAGGAGGTGATCCGGCCGAGTTCGCCGCCGGCAATCACCGCGCGGACCGTCTGGAAGTCGCCATCCCAGCGCCGGTTCTGATAGACGCTGAGCACCAGCTTTCGTTCCCGCGCCATTTTGATGAGATCGGCAGCCTCAGCCGACGACAGCGTGAACGGTTTGTCCACGACGACGTGGCGCTGCTCGCGCAGGCACTGCGCCGCCAGTTCATGATGCGAATAACTTGGGGTCGCGATGACAACGAGCTGAATGCTGACGTCGGCCAGCATTTCCTCGATCGACCGCGCCACGCTCACCCCGGGATGCTCCCGGGCGGCATCGTCGCCGCTGCGCTGTACTACGCAGGCCAGTTCCAGCCCGGCAGTGCCCTGGAGGACGGCGGTGTGAAAGTACCGTCCGGCCAGCCCAAATCCAACCACTCCAACCCGAATCGGCTCCCGCATACAGAAAATCATTATTGCAGTGCGTTCTCATCCTGTTAACTCTGCTGTCAGGAACCGGCCGGCAGTGACCAGCGGGCTATATTGCGCAGTTACTGTTTGCGGGTATACTCGCTCGCAAGCTTTCGAGATTTCGCGCATGCCTTTTCTGAGCAACCGATGCCGCTCCGGGCGGTGCTGTCAGCTGACTGGGCTGCGCCGCAATTCCCGAAAGCACCCTGCCAGCCGCTCCGCGGGTTCCATCAGCGGGCCAGCCTTCCCCTCCCATCACCCACGAGAAAGATACCGGCCATGAGATCGAGCAACTTCCGTTTGCTTCTGCCTGCATTGCTGTCGTTCTGCCTGCCCGTCGTGGCGCAGTCGGCGCAGCCCGCCAACCGCATCGTTGCTCCCATCGACGAGTCGACGCGCGTCACGCTCCCGGGGAACGTGCATCCCCTGGCCCAGGCGCGCTACGATCGCGGTCCCGCGTCGCTCACGGCGCCCACCGGGCGCATCGCGCTGGTGCTGCAGCGCAGCGCCGCTCAGCAGCAGGCGCTCACGCAGTATCTCGTGGACCTCCAGAGTCCCGGGTCGCCGAACTACCACAAATGGCTGACGCCCGCGCAGTATGGCGCGCAATTCGGCGTTTCGGACTCCGATCTCGCAACCGTGCAGAACTGGCTGCAGGCGCATGGATTCAAGATTGAGAAGGTTCCCCAGGCGCGGAACCTGATCCAGTTCTCCGGGACCTTCGGACAGATTCAGGAAGCGTTTCAGACCTCAATTCACACGTTCCAGATCAATGGCGTGTCGCACTTCGCCAACGCCGCCGACCCGCAGATTCCCGCTGCTCTGGCGCCGGTCGTGGCGGGCGTTGGACCGCTGAATGACTTTCGTCCGAAGCCGGCCGTTGTGCAGGGACCGCGCAGCCACTACGACCCGAGCACGCAGCGCATTGAGCCGGATCTCACGCTCAAGACGCAAAGCGGCAGCCTGCTTCTCGTTGTCGATCCCGCCGACGCGGCAACGATCTACGACACGCCCAACAAGAACCTGAACGTGAACTACACCGGCGCCACGAGCTATGACGGAACGGGCGTGAACATCGGCGTTGTCGGTGTCTCGAATCTCGAGATGCAGGACATCACCAACTACCGTACGGCGTTCCTGGGCGAATCGAGCGGCAGCGCGAATCTGCCGACCGTCGTCATCGACGGCAACGACCCGGGTGTGCAGGCGGGCGGAGCAGTCGAAGGGCTCTTAGACAATGAAGTCGCCGGGGGCCTGGCGCCGAAGGCAAAGATCACTTACTACGCGGCGGCCGATACGGATCTGACCTCCGGTCTGATCGACGCGACTTTGCGCGCCATTGACGACAACACGGTCAGCATCATCAACATGAGCTTTAGCGCGTGCGAGAGTGGCCTTGGAACGAGCGGCAATCAGCTGGTAGATGAGACGGCCCAGCAGGCCGCGGCACAGGGCATCAGCCTCGTTGTTTCTGCCGGCGACAACGGCTCCGCCGGCTGCGATGATTTCAATACCGAGACCGCGGCCAAACAGGGACTGGCGGTGAACGGATTCGCTTCCACTCCATACACGATTGCGGTCGGCGGCACGGATTTTGATGTGCTTTCAACCTCAATGTCGACCTACGTCAACACGGCAACGTCGGGTGCCGCGCCCTACTATGAGACCGCCAAGGGTCCCATTCCGGAGTTGCCGTGGAACGACTCCACCACCACGAACGGCGCCTTGTCGGCGAACGTCGCGTCGAAGAATTCCAGCGGGAACACCAACATTGTGGCAGGCAGCGGCGGAGTCAGCACCGTTTATGCCAAACCGTCGTTCCAGACCTCGCTGACGCCGGCGGACAATGCTCGCGACCTTCCGGACGTCTCCCTGTTCGCGGCGGACGGCTTCCACTCCGCCTTCTGGGCTCTCTGCAGCGACAACGTCTCCGACGGCAGCACGTCGACGTACACAGACTGCCAGAACACCAACGGCACTTTCACGAGTTCGACAACCATCGGCGGCGCCGGCGGCACGTCAGCTGCGGCGCCTGCGTTTGCTGGCATGCTGGCGCTGATCGCGCAGGCGAAGGGCTCTGCTTCGGATAACTATCGGCTCGGTCAGGCGAATTACATCCTCTATCAGATCGCCAAGGCCACCCCCTCGGCTTTCCACGACGTCGCGACCGGCAACAACTCCGTGCCCTGCACGTCCGGATCGCCCAACTGTGGGAGCAATGGCTTTCTCAGCGGATATAACGCGGGAACGGGATACGACACCGCGACCGGCCTGGGAAGCGTGGACCTGAATGCGCTGCTCAGCGCCTGGAGCGGAGTCTCCCTGGGCGGTACCAGCACCACTCTGACGATCAATGGATCGACAGCCGCTTATACCGGCGTCCACGGGGCGAATGTAACCTTCAACGTGGGCGTTACCCCCACGACGGCCACCGGCAGTGTCGCCATCATCGATACGGCCAACACCAATTCCGGGGGCACGCTGGATAACGGACAGATCGCCATCGCGCTCACCAGCGGAGCCGGCTCCGCAACCTACAACGGTCTGCCCGGCGGTACCTATACCGTCTCGGCGAGGTACGGCGGTGATACCTCGAACGCGGCCAGCACTTCTTCGCCTGGAATCCCGGTGACAATTTCCGCGGAGAACAGCACCACCACGCTGCAAGTGAACGCCTATGACGCGACGACTGGAAGCCCTCTCTCCTCGCTGACCAATATTCCCGCCGGGGATTATGTCTTTCTCGATGCGCAGGTCCTGGGCGCAGCCGAGGGCCAGAATACCCAGGGCACCGCGACCGGAACGGTCACGTTCTATAACGGCAGCACCGTACTGGGGACCTCGCATCTGGATTCAGGCAATAACCTGGCATCCTATCCCGCATTCAATGCCAACTTCCTGTTCCTGCCGGCGGGCAGCTACAACATCACGGCAAAGTACTCAGGAGATGCCAGCTATAACGCCAGCACCAGCAGCGCTGTCAGCTTTACGGTTGTATCGACGGCCGCCATCGCGCTCAGCAACAGCGGGAACATCAGCGTCACCCATGGAGCAAGCGGCACCAGCACGATTACCGTGAAGCCCTCGGGCGGCTTCACCGGGCAGGTGAATCTGACCTGCGCCGTGACGACAACACTGTCAAACCCCAATGATCCACCGACCTGCGGCGTTACATCCTCGGTGACGATCAGCGGAACCACCTCGGGCACCGCAACGTTGACGGCGAACACCACCGGAGCAACGAGCGCGCTCCATCGGCCACTCGAGCAGTTCTTCCTCGGAGGCGGCGCCGCCCTGGCGATGCTTCTGTTCTTCGGCATTCCGGCCCGGCGGCGTGCCTGGCGCGGCATGCTGAGCGTCCTTGCGATCCTCTTCATCGGCGCAGCGATCGGCTGCGGCGGTGGCGGCGGTAATAAAACCACGGGTGGTGGCGGGAATCCCGGCACGACGCCCGGCACCTACACCATCACGGTCACCGGAAAAGATGCTGCGACCGGGAAGATCACGGCCACTACCGCGGTAACCCTTACGGTGAATTAGGCGAAAAGAGGAGGGCGCTCCAGACTGGAGCGCCCTCCTCAGCTTCAGGAGACTGAGAGCTCGTCGTCCCGCAGGCGAGCCTCATCGAACTCCTCTTCCGCAGTCCTCCATCGCTGAGGGAGCACTGCCACCTCAGCTCGTGAACTGCCGTCGTCGAATGCTAGAATCGTTCGCGCCATGAGGGCTGCTGACATCCAGGACCGTTTGCTGGAAGAGCCCAGTTCGGAAGATATCCTTGCCCAACTGGAGCGCATGACCCAGGATGAGGTATTCCGCTCCAGCAAGCGCTCCGTTGCGTTCCTGAAATACGTGGTCGGGGAGGCTCTCAAAGGTTCCGGCGACCAGATCAAGGAACGCACCATTGGCGTGGAAGTCTTTGGCCGTTCAGCTTCCTACGACACCAACGTCGACCACATCGTCCGCACTGCGGCATCGGAACTCCGCAAGCGGCTGGCCATTTATTACGGCGACGAAAGACATCGCGGCGAACTGCGCATTGGCCTGCTTCCCGGCTCCTACCTGCCGAAATTCGGTATGCGGCATGAAGTGATCGCCGGGGAACGGCCGATCGCGCTGCCGATTCACCCGCCGCCGGATGAGGAGCACTCACGCACCACAACCGACAGCCAGCAAAAGAAGCGCAGGCTCCCACTCTCGGTGCTGGCTCTGACTATGGTTGTGCTAACCGCCGCGGCTGGTTATCGATGGCTGCGGCCCCCTTCGGCTGATTCCCTGTTCTGGCAGCAGGTGGTCAATACTCCCGGCCCGGTTCTGTTGGCGGTAGGCGATGTGCCCAACGGACCTCCGCGGTTGCCGGATGACCAGACCAATCCCTCGCTTTCGACGCCGGTGCCCAGTGCCGGTCCGGCGCAAACCCTGCCCCTCGCCGATGCCATGACCGCGGCGCGAGTCGTCGCCGTGCTGGAGGGCCGCCACAAGCAGGTGCTGATCCGGCGCGACAGCGCCATCTCCTTCTCCGATCTGCGGGAAAGGGCGGTGGTACTGGTGGGTGCCTTTAACAATGAGTGGAGTCTGCGGCTGACCCACTCGCTCCGGTACAGCCTGGCTCTCGATCCTGCGCAGCACGTCGTCTATATCCGCGACGCCAAGAATCCTTCATCCCGCAGCTGGAGCTGGTCCACGAATCAGCCGCGCGATCCCGCCAG
>DATGJK010000505.1:0-3794 GCA_035295245.1 Acidobacteriaceae bacterium | reverse complement strand
GGAGCGTTCCTGCTCGGCGTCGCGCCCGACAACACGCTGCGCGGCTCCGGCTCGACGACCGTCAACGGCAAGCTCGTCTCCGGCGTGAACGGCGAAGTCGTCAGCTTCACGCCGCATTCGGAAAGCTGCAGCGTCGGCACCTTCGCGCCCCAGAGCAATCAAAACACCATGGTGGCCACGGGAGGACCGGTCGTATATGGGGGACCGGCACCAGCGCTGCCCGGGTCCGAACCGAAGCCGACGGAGAAGCCCGCGAACGCAACGGCAGCGGCGCCGGCGGCTGGATCGCTTGAGGCATCGCTGGCTGGAGCGGGAATTTCGGGCTCGACGGCAGCGGGAACGCGCGCAGCCTTCCGGGTGCTGCTCTCCTCGGCGTTCAGCGGCGCCAATCCGCTGGCCGGACAGGCAGTCTTCGTCTCCCGCAAGCCCATGGATCAGATCCTGCGGGAACTGGGCGTGGCGGTTCCGGCGCAGGCGACGCCCGGCCAGGCGATGAAGGCGCTGCAGACGCAGTGCCACTCCGCCCAGGGCTGCAGCTCCGTGATCCAGGGGATGGCGAAGTACTACGTGACCACGACCAAGCTCGACACCTCCGGCAAGGCGACGTTAACGGCCACAGCCGCCACCGGGCCGTACTACTTCTTCGCCATCGTGCCGAATGGCGGCGGCGGCTCGCAGGTCTGGGACGTGCTCGCCAACTTGACCGCCGGGGACAACAAGGTCACCTTCACCCAGGCCAACTCCGAGCGGGTGAACTGAGGCCCGGGCACCGGCAACAGGGAACAAGGCCGGGCGTGAAAAATTGGGGTACCCCCCACCCCCCCGCCTCCTGATCAAGTGACGGCTGTGAACGGCGCTTCTGATTGAAGGCAGATCACTTCGGTCCGGGTCGTGAATGATGGCGTCACGACCCTCAATGATCAGTTCGCGGCCGTCTCGTGATCACATGACGACCGTGAGCGGGTCAGGTGCAGCGCAGGAATCTCAAAGAGCGGATAAGCCAGGAGCGGTTAGCGAACGACGTTTAGCGAAAAGCTGTTCGCCTGGAACGTTTAGCAAAAGCTGATTGCATCCCAGCCCGCCGTGCCCCTGAACGAGAAAAGCTCTGTTCCTGAGAACAGAGCTTTCCTTATTTCAAGGGTAAGGCGCAGCGGGAGACGAGGCAAGAAGAAAGCCGTGGAGCGGGGTTACGGAGGTCAGAGGGGATTGCGAACTAAGGAAGCTCCTCCTCAGTTATCAAACAATCCGGACCCATTGCAGCATTGGCACGAGGATGGTGGTGCGTCGCTACACAAATGTCACTGAGACATTGTCTTTGAGTCGAGCAGGCTACTCCCCAGCTTTTGCACGCTCGCTAACTGCTCATGTATTCGTTGATTTCTTCGCCCAGACGAGCGATCTCCTCCTCACTGAGATTAAGCGATTCCCAATCGATCCTTCCATTGACAAGAACCATGCGCGCTATTTCCAGGAAGGTGTAGACATTCGCCAGGGGCGGCTCCATAAATTCTCCGTCTTTGCGGAACCGCGCCTCTTCATGCCCATCTCCTGATTAAAGCGGGAAAGTCACCTACGAAACTTTTCGTTGACAAGTACGAACCTCTTCGTATACAGTCCTTCCCATGATGCGACATCGTCCCCAGCTCCCCCGTCCCACCGAAGCCGAGCTGGAGCTGCTCAACATCCTCTGGGAAAAAGGACCTGCCACGGTGCGTGACCTTCACCAGGCCGTCGCCGTCAAACGGACCATCGGCTACACGTCCGTCCTCAAGCTGCTGCAGATCATGACCGAAAAAGGCCTGGTCGAGCGCGAGGAGTCGGGCAAGGCCCACATCTACCGGCCCGTCGGCACCCAGCAGGAAACGCAAAGCCAGCTCGTCCGCGAAATGAGCGAGCGGCTTTTTTCGGGATCGGCTGCTGCACTCGCCATCCATGCGCTGAGCATGGAGCCGGTCTCCGACAGGGAACTTGAAGAACTCCGTCACCTCATCGAGCAAAAGAGGAAACAGCCATGACACAAACCTGGCAATCCCTGGGCTGGACACTCCTTCACTTCCTCTGGCAGGGCGCGGCCCTGTTCGTTCTTTACTGGATCGCCGACCGCCTGTGCGCGCCTCGCGGAGCCGCCGTTCGCTACGCGCTGGCGCTGACGGCGCTGCTCGCCATGCCCGCGGTGGCCATTGCCACGCTGGCCTATGAGGAAGGCGCTGCCACCCAGCCCGCTATCCACACAGCGGCGCACGCCCGGGCGCAGGCCACTACCGGATTCGGCAGCAACATTCTGAGTTTGGCTCCGTGGGATGCGACCGGCGACGCCGCGCCGATGGGGATGCCGATGCCGGCCTCGCTGCGCGCGCTGCTGCAAACCGCGCTGCCCTGGCTGGACGCCATCTGGCTCGCCGGAGTCTTCTTCTTCTCGCTGCGCGCGCTGGGCGGCTGGTGGCTGCTGCGGCGGCTCCGCCTCTACACCCTGGAGCAGGCGCCGCGTGCCCTGCTGCTGCATCTGGACGCGCTGCGCCGCCAGATGGGCATCGGACGCAGCATCGATCTGCGCCTCTCGCGCCGCATCGTCAATCCGCTCACCGCCGGAGTGCTGAAGCCGTGGATCCTGCTGCCCGTAACCGCGGTGACCGCGCTCTCGCCCGAGCAATTGGAAGTGGTGCTGGCGCACGAGCTGGCCCACATCCGCCGCGCCGACTATTTCTGGAACCTGCTGCAGACGGTCGTTGAGACGCTCTTCTTCTTCCATCCGGCGGTGTGGTACGTGAGCCGCCGCGTGCGCCAGGAGCGCGAGTTCTGCTGCGACGATGCGGTGGTGGCCCGCTGCTCCGACCCGTCCATTTACGCCAGCGCGCTGGTGCGCCTCGAAGAGGAGCGCAACGCCAGCCTGCGCTTTGCGGTGGCTCTCAACGGCAACTCGCGCTCGGGACTCCGCGCCCGCATTCTGCGCATTCTCAGCGGCGCGGAAGACGCGCGCCCCTTCCGCCCTGTTTCCATCACGGCGATGTGCGTGGGCGTTGTGCTCTTCGTGTGTCCGCTGCCGCGCGTCTTTGCCAGCTTCCGCGAAGCTCCGCGAGCCGCCGCTGCCGCGATTGCGCCCGCGGTGCGCCACGTGAAGCCGCTGCTGGTCAAGGCGATCGCTCCACCGCAGGATGAGGAGCCCGCGCCCCGGGCTCCTGCTGGCTCCGTACCGGGGCCCGCTCCGGCGCCCGCACCCGAGACACAGCCCTCCCCCGCTCCCGAACCGGCGCAGGAAGCCAACTCCTCGCCGCAGCCTGCGCCGTCCGCGCACAGCGACTACATCGACCGCATGCGCGCCGCCGGGTACGACGTGGATCTGGACAAGTATGTCGCCATGAAGGTGCAGGGCATCACGCCCGAGTACGCGGCCCAGATGAATAAGGTCTTCGGCACGAAGCTCGCGGCCAATTGCCTGATCGCGATGAAAATCCAGGGCGTCACGCCGGAGTACATCCAGTCGATGCGCTCGGCGGGCTATAACGTGCCGGCGGAGAAATACATCGGCATGAAGATTCAGGGAGTGACGCCGGAATACGCAGCGCAGATGGCGAAGCTGGGCTTCGGCACCCCCACCGCCGGTGAGCTGATGGGAATGAAGATCCAGGGCGTCACGCCGGAGTACATCCAGTCGATGCGCTCGGCGGGTTATAACGTCCCCGCGGAGAAATACATCGGCATGAAGATTCAGGGAGTGACACCGGAATATGCCGCGCAGATGGCCAAGCTGGGCTTCGGCACGCCCACCGCCGATGAGCTGGTGGGCATGAAGATCC
>DATGJK010000504.1:0-2871 GCA_035295245.1 Acidobacteriaceae bacterium | reverse complement strand
TCACCTCCGCGGCATCCTCGCGGCCTTCCGGCGCGAGGCAGCGATCCAGCAGCGAGGTACCCATCAGCAGGCGGTTCCCGCTCTCGACCACCGTGGCGTTCATGATCAATGCGGGTACGGATGGAGAGCCCGTGGCTGGGCGCCGCCACGCGCTCAGCGCGCGCGTGAGCCGCTGATCTTTGCGTGGATCGCTGGCGCAGTTGCGCGACCAGGCGCGCTCCAGAGCCGTCCCGCGGCCGATGGTCCATCCAAAGGCCCACGGAAATGCGGCCCGCAGAAAGTCCGGCCACGTCATGCCCCACGCCACTTCGTCCAGACTGGAAAGGCTCGCGGCCACCGATGGCCTCTTCGTCTCCTGCGGATTCTGCAGCCAGTCCATGTAGCAGGCGGTGCCGACGCTGCCGCCCGAGACGCCGCTGATCATGCGCAGCGCATCGTCGAAGGTCTTCGAGAACTTCTCGTGGAGACCCTCCAGCACCTGCGCCGTCCAGGCCGCCGCCTGGATGCCACCGCCCTCGGCGGCCACAACGATCACCGCCCTGGATTTCGTGGCGGTCAGAACTTCTGCCGGGTTGGGCTCCGGCTCATCGACCAAATCAACCAGCTGATACGTGTGATCGGACCAGGGGCAAAGAGCGTTCAACACGCCAACGATCACCAGGATCAGCAGCGTTGGTATGCCGTAGTAGTCGAGATAGAAGGTCATCGCGCCCAGGAGCCACGTGAGCATGGTGAGCAGCATCAGCAGGGATGCGAGCGCCGGCACAGTCTTCGGCTTGCCGAGCGCGAAATAGCCGTAGATCCCAAACGCGGCCCACACCGCCAGCGTCAAGGCAAAGGCGCAGGCAGCAAACAGATGCTCGGAGTACAAATGCCAGTCTCCCTGCGCGGCGACGGTTAGGACCCGGCCTGCGATGGGATTGAGCGGGTGGGGAGCCGGCTGGAGCCTGGGCGCCACCACGGTAATCAGCAGCCACACGATCGCTCCGCCCAGGGCTAGTCCCAGGACCGCCGCAGATATCAGCGACACCAGAGACCGCTTCTGCCGGCGCGATACAGAAATGGCGGTGATCAGGGTGGGCAGAGTCAGCAGGACAATCACCACGACCCACAGCGCGCGATGCCAGAAATGCGGATCCGGCATATAGGACGCAATCCAGGCGATCAGGTGCTGACCGGGAAACTGCAGTTCCACCAGATGCGCGGTGGCCCCCATCGCCGAGGAAAGGGCAAACACGGCAATGGTGACCAGCAGCAGGCTGCGTGGCGTCTGGTCGAAGAGCCCCAGGAACAAGGTGCGCGCTTTGGTGACCGCCAGCACGGGAAAAAACAGCAGAAACACCGCGGCCAGCAGCGGAACGCGCAGGGCGACCAGCAGGCGCACTTCCAGCACAATGGCGTGCAGAACGGCATGGAGATCCATGGCTTCCTCTTTTCACGACGGCGTGGATTGCCGAACACTGTCGGTCCGTCCCAGCAGGATGTCAAGGGGAAACACAAGGCAGGATCGAGCGAGCAGCATCGAGCATCCTGCACCAGAGTCAGAATTCCGGATTTCTTCTTCTGCGTTGTCTCCTAGAATTAGCTCGATGGCCACCACACTCCGCTCCTTTTGCAAGATCAACCTGGGTCTCGCCATCGGATCGCCACGGCCCGATGGCTTTCACCCCCTGGCGACCTGCTATCAGACCCTGGCCGCCCACGATCTGGTCACCGTGGAAGCCGCGCCGACGCGGGAAACCAGCCTCAGCATCACCTGCAACGATGAGCGAGTCCCCACGGACAGCCGCAACACGGCCTGGAAGATGGCCGAGCGTGCTCTCGCTGCTTTGAACATTCCGGCTGAGGTTTACATCCACATCGAGAAGCGGCTCCCGGTTCAGGGAGGCATTGGCGCCGGGTCGGCGAATGCCGTCGCCACGCTGCTCGGTCTGGAAGCCGAATTGAACCGCAGCCTGCCCGATCCTGCGCGCTTCCGCATCGCCGCCGAGGTCGGGTCGGATGTTCCGCTGTTTCTGATCGGCGGGACCGTGCTCGGCACCGGACGAGGCGAGCAAGTCCGGCCGCTTCAGGACTTTGGCATAGTCCCCTGCGTTTTAGCGCTTCCTGACGTCGGCGTCTCGACCCCTCAGGCCTACCGCGACTGGGACGCGCTACAGGGCACAGAGCACAGCGCAGAAGACAGCGGCCAGCGGGCAGCGGTCAGCAGTCCAGATCCCGAAGATGCCGCATTGACCGGCCCGGACCGCTCCGATAGACTGGAAGCGTTGAGTCGAGCTCTCTCCGCGGCCCTGGGCCCGGGCAGCACGAACTCCTCCGGTGTTTCCGCCTTGGGCGGAAACCTGGCGCCGCTCGAGGCGCTTGTCCGTACCGGGATCGAAAACGACTTCGAAGAAGTTGTTTTCCGCCAGCATCCCTTCCTCGGTACCATCAAGCGTATTCTTGCGGCTCCCGGTCAGGCGGAGGAGGCAGCAGTCTGTGCAGCGCTCTCCGGTTCCGGATCGGCCCTCTTCGGCCTGTATCGGACTCCGGCTGCGGCCCAGGCCGCGGAGGAACGGCTCGCAAAAGAAGGCATCCGGTCGCTGCGTACGGAAACGTTGCCGCGGGCGGAGTACTGGGAAACGCTGTTAGAGAAAAGCGGCTAGAGAGAGACTGTTAGCAAGAACCTTTTAGCGAAAGACGGTTAGCGACACAGTGTCAGGTATGAGATCAACTACCGAGGGGATTTTCGCTGAACGTATTTCGCTGGACGTCCTTTTCTAAACGTAATTCGCTAAACGTTTCTCGCTGGGTTTACTGGGCGATCGACTAATGGTAGGTCAAGTGCCTTTGGAGCACTTTGTCCAGGTTCGAATCCTGGTCGCCCAGCCA
>DATGJK010000503.1:0-5157 GCA_035295245.1 Acidobacteriaceae bacterium | reverse complement strand
TCCCACGTCCGCACCCCATCTCCACACGGCGTCGTTCCCGTACTGGCAGAGGCTGTAAACAATCGGACGCCCGGTCTTCTGGAGCGCGTCGCGCATTTTTTTGTAGGCATCGATCATCATCTGGTGCGCGGCTTCGGGACTAGGCGCCGCCTGCAACTGCGTCCGCAGCCCGCAGAGGTCGTACTTCAGGTAGTCGATGCCCCACTTGGCATAGGTGTCGGCGTCCTGCTGTTCGTGGCCCAGGCTGCCTTCGAATCCCGCGCAGGTTTTCGCGCCCGGCGACGAGTAGATGCCCAGCTTCAGGCCCTTGCTGTGCACGTAGTCCGACAGCGCCTTCATATCGGGGAACCTGCTGTTTGGCTGAATGATTCCCTGCGCGTCGCGGTCCCCTTGCCACGTATCGTCGATATTCACGTAGACGTATCCCGCATCGCGCATGCCGCTCGAAACCATCGCATCCGCCTGCGCGCGCACGACCTGGTCGCTCACCTCGCGACGAAAATGGTTCCAGCTGTTCCAGCCCATGGGAGGCGTGGAAGCTATCTGGGCGCAAACGAGGGACGGACATACAACCGCAAAAATCAATGCTGAAACGACACAGGTGCACCTGCTGAGCAATCGGACCTTCACGCTTCTGACTCCCTTCGAGGGTTTCGCGCCGGAGAACAATGCCGGCGATCGATGGATTTGTACTCATCGGCGCTTATCGCCGCAGTGCTGTCTCGACCGGCTGAGCAGGATTCGCCCCTGCCGGAAATCGGCCGGCACCCATGATAGCTTGCGAGGGGCCGATTGTGCCGCGCCTTACTTGCCGCTGGATTGCACGGCGGAGCTCAGGCTGGCGGCCGCCAGTTCCGCTCGGAAGCGCTGCGCGTCCTCAGGCCGCTGCAGGACGGTGTATTCCTCGACGAGATCCCTGCGAGCGTTGACCAGCCAGCTGGCCCCAGGAGCCAGCTGCTTCGAGAGAATCTCGTAGCCTGCGAGAGATTCGGCCTGGGCCTCGGCATAACGTCGCTCACGAAGCAGCGTCCTGCCCAGCTTGATGCGGGCAATGCCGGTGTTGATGTGATCGGCCGACTGCGTTTTGGTAAAAATCTGCACGGCCTGGCGAAACAGGGCTTCCGCGCGCGGCCAGTCCTGCTTGCCGGCATAGGCGCCTGCAAGGTTGGATAACGCGATTCCGAGCAGATAATGCTGCTCGCCGTAGATGGCGTGGTAAATGTCCGCCATGCGGGTGAAATATTTGGCCGCCAGGTCATACTTGCCCTGCCGCATGGCGGTGTTGCCCAGCTCATTGAGCGAAGAGGCAACCGCCGGGTGAACGGGCCCGTAGACGCGCTCTTTGATCACCAGCGACTGCTGCAGCAGAGCGGTCGCTTCGTCGTAGCGGCCTTCGAAGACGAGGGTGCGGGCGAGCATGGTCAGATCCGACGCGGTTTCGGGATGATCATTGCCGTACCATCTCTGGACAATTTCGAGCGCCTGCCGTTCGAATGGCTCCGCTTCCGGATAATGACCGAGGTCGTGGCGAATCGCCCCCAGATTGACCAGCACATCGGCAACGCGTGGATGCCTGTCGCCGTAAAGTTGACGATCGATCGGGAGCAGCCGCTGATTCAACGCCTCAGCTGTGTCATAGTGTCCGGCATAAAACTGGCAGTTGGCCAGTTCATAGAGCGCGGCGGCAAACTCCGGCGTCGGAGGCGCATCTCTCGGTTGCGTTTTTACTGCATCGTTAAGCGTGGCAATGGCTGCAGCGTACGAACCGCGGTCTTCCAGCACCTTCCCCAGCGCCGTGGTCGCCTTCACCACCGTCGGATGACCGGGGGGCAGATGACGCTCTTCGATGGCGAGCCCTTCCCGCACCAGACGCTCGGCTTCCGGCAGCTGGGCCTGATCATCGCGCAGAGCTCCGAGCGCGACCAGAGTCTCACCGGCCTGCGTGCTGTCGGCGCCATACAGAGAGCGATGCAGGTCGAGCGCCTTGTTCAGCAGCAGGTTTGCCTCATCCAGCTTTCCGAGCTTCTCGTAGAGGCCTCCGAGCGTCTCGTACAACTCGGCCTGCACTTCCGGATCCGCGTTGAGCGACTGCGCCTGCTGGAGACCGCGATCGACCATGGTAACGACGCGTAGGTTATTATCCGGGCCGGCGGATGGATCGCCTCCCTGAAACAAACTGGTCATGAAGCCCTGAATGCGCTGCACGCGCGCTGCCTGCGCAATCGCTGCATCGCGCGCCCTGGCGAGGCGCAGCATGAAAAACGTGGCCATCGCGATCATCAGCACCACGGCGGCGGCAATGCCGGCAGCGGCGCGCCTGTGGCGTTGCACGAATTTTCCCGCCCGATAGCGCCGGCTCTCCGGCCGCGCTTCCAGCGGTTCGGCGCGGAGATAGTGATCCACGTCGCGGATGAGAGCTTCCACCGACCGGTATCGCCGCTGCGGATCCTTGTGCATCGCGGTGACGCACAGGACATCAAGATCGGCCCAGGCGGATCGGCTGAGGGCTGCAGCGCCGGAATGCGGCGCGGCACTGCGCCTGACAGCAGCGGATGGCTTGCCGGGATCATGCGTGGCGATGATGCTGGCCGCTTCCGCCGGAGTTAGATTCGACAGATCGAACGGATGCGCCCCGGCCAGCAATTCGTAGAGGATTACGCCAAGCGAATAAACGTCTGTGCTGATGCCGATGCGGTCGCCCCGGACTTGCTCCGGTGACGCATACGCAGGCGTCATCAGGCGCAGGCCGGTAATCGTCTGATCGACTTCGACGCCGAGGCTCTCCATTTGCCGTGCGATGCCAAAGTCCAGCAGCCGCACGCTGCCGTCCTCCTTGACCAGAATGTTGGAAGGCTTCAGGTCGCGATGAATCACCGCATGGCTGTGCGCATGCTGAACCGCTTCGCAGATTTGCCGAAACAGCTGCAGGCGCTGCTCGATTGTGCACTTCTTGTCCGCGCAATATTCGGTAAGAGGGATTCCCTCGATGTACTCCATCACGAAATAGGGAGTTCCGTCGGGCAGCACGGAGGCATCGTAGAAACGCGCGATCCAGGGATGGTTCAGCTGCGCCAGGGTCCGCTGCTCAGCGGCAAACCGCTCGCGGCGGGCAGGCGAGAGCCACGCGTCCCGGAGAACCTTGATGGCTACACGGGTGTGCAGGTCGGTTCGTTCAGCGAGGTAGACGATTCCCATTCCGCCTTCGCCGAGAACACGAACAATTCGGTAGGGACCGAACTGGCTTGCGACTGCATCACTGCCGGCAAGCACACCGTTTGCCGCCATTGCCACGTTCTGGTCGAGCACGCTACCGTCCGCCGCGTCGTGGCGCAGCATCCCGAGGATCTCCGCAGCAAGCGCATCATCCCCGTCGCAATGCATGCGAACAAATGCTGCGCGCTCAGACGGGGAGAGATCCGCAGCGTCGTGAAAAATCGTCTGGATCCGTTGCCAGCGCGCGCTGTCCATCTTGCCCTTTCCGAGTGGCGGGAGGACGCGGCCGTCAGCGGCCTAGCCTCTGCCCCAGCCAGGCCCGTGCCGCCCGCCAGTCGCGCATGACCGTGGCCTCTGAAACGGCCAGCTCGGCCGCTATTTCCCGCATTTCCAGACCGCCAAAGAAGCGCGCTTCCACGATTTCCGCCTGGCGGACGTCGAGAGAAGCCAGTTCCGAGAGCGCTGTGTCGAGCGCCAGCAGCTCCTGCGGACTGACCAGAGGTTCGGTGAAGCCATCGTCAAATGTGACGAAGACCATCTCTCCACCGCGTTTCTGAGCGTCGCGGCGGCGCGCAGCTTCGATCAGGACCTGGCGCATGGCGCGAGCGGCAATACGCCGGAAATGCAGCGGCGACTGCGCGCGGACAGCGGGCGCGTTCGCCAGCCGGAGCCACGCCTCGTTGACCAGGGCGGTTGGGCTCAGGGTATTGGCTGCATCTCCCCGTTTCACGCTCGACGCCAGGCGTCGCAACTCCTCATACGCCATGCTGAACTGTTCATCCAGTGCCTGGCGACCGTATTCCGTGGGCGCACCCGGCTCGAAGCGGGGCTGGCTGGAAATATTTTGGAGGGGCATGACCGTTCTGCTCCCGATTTTGCGCAATGTGAGGTGAAGAGGGGGAGCAGGCCGACGGGGACTCCGGGGAATAGCTGAAACCCGTGCGCAGAAGCGTAGCACTGGCGTGTGTCTCCCACAACTGTTTTTGGTTTCAGTAAGGAGGAATTTATGAAAACTCGCGGCAAAGTCCTGCGTGATGCCAGTTCGGGCTCCGGTCTGCTGATTGTCGACGGCCAGCAGTACCGGTTCTCTACGGAAGGTTTGTGGCGTTCAGCGGTTCCGCCCAGAGCTGGACAGGACGTCGAGGTGGAACTCGACGATCAGATGCATTTGACTGCGATTACCCCCGCTTCCCAGCCATCCGCCTCCCCCAGTCACTCCGACACGGCGGCCGCGCTCGCCGCAAAGGAAAAGGGGCTGCAGGTCGTGCGCGCACTCACCGCGAAGTTTGGCGCACCCACCCTGATCGGGCTGCTTCTGCTGCTCGTGGGGTGGTTCTTCTTCACAACTCTGTCGATCGCGGTGCCCTTCTCCGCAAGCATTAAGCTGTCGTTCTGGCAGGTGCTTGGACTGGTAAATTCCAGCAATCCGCTCGCGGCCATGGATCCCGGAGCGAGCCTGAGCGCCGGCATCTACGGCCTGCTCGCCGTGGTCGCGCTGGCCGCACCGCTCGTTCCGTATTTCTGGAAGGATAAGCGCGCGTCGCTGGCCGGCACTGCCCCGCTGCTGCTGATGATCCTCGTCTGGATCCTGGCGCGCCACAGCATTCAGAACGCCTTCGTCCCGGCCGCAGCAGGCCCCTTTGCGGAGGCAGCCAAAGAGATCGGATCCGAGGCGATGAGCGCCGTGTCCCTCGGCTTTGGAGCCTGGTTCAGCGCCCTGGTGGCCGCCTGGTTCGCCTTCAGGGGGGTGCGCCAGTTCCTCGCAACGAGAAGTCAGGCTCGCTGAAGGAAGTTCAGCTCGGCGTTCTGGCTGATGTCATTACCGCTTGCCTGGTTCAGCAATTCGGAAAGGAAATGAAGATGATCACGAACAAGATTCGCATGCTCAGTCTGGTCGCGCTCAGCCTGAGTTCGGTTCTTCCCCTCGCCATCGGATGCAGCTCA
>DATGJK010000502.1:0-2890 GCA_035295245.1 Acidobacteriaceae bacterium | reverse complement strand
GTCGACTCCAGCAAATAGCTGTTCGCCACCAGGCCGCCCGGCAAATCCCGCGTCCGCCCCCATGCCAGCGTGCTCGCCCAATTGCCGTCCTTCCCGAGCCCGCGGTTGTACATTACCGACGCCGTCTGTCGGTCCTGATCGTCTCCGGGGAACAGCGCTTCGGGGCTGTGCAGCCGTCCCACGGAATACTGCCCGCTCCAGTTCTGTCCGGGCTGCGCCGTCACCCGCACGGACCACGAATCCATCGCCCCCTGCTGCGTCTCCCACCGATGCTCGTTCGGCTCCCGCCCGTGAAAGCCGCTCGCCTCCACCCGCAGCCAGTCCACAGTCAGCCCCGCCGTCACCACGTCGTCCGAGATGTGCGTCGAGTCCTCCTGGTGATGTCCCAGCGCGGCTACCGGATCCTCCAGCGCCGAGGCCCGGTGCGGATACGCAATCGGCCCGATCGCCGGATCGCCTACCGGAGCCGCGTACAGGCTGAAGAGAGCCTTCGCTCCGATCCGGACGTCGTAGAGCGCCGCCGCTTCCATGACAAAGTTATGCGGATGCTGCCCGTCGACAATCGGCACGCCATATGCCGTTTCGCCCTGCTGGAAGAGCAGCGGATAGCGCCGGTCCGTGACCGTCGCCGGCTCGAGGCTCAGCATGCCGCGCAGCGTCAGCAGCCCCGGCCCGGCCTGGCGCTGCGCCATTCCCATCGCCCAGTTTGTCGAGAAGAGCTTGTCGCCGCCGCGCGGGCCCGTCTGCTGGATATCCGCCACGAACGCATTCCCGTGCAGCATCAGCATCCACCCACGCTGCATGGTCATCAGCATCGGCGCCGGCGTTGAATTCGGCTCCGCGCTCGTCCCCGACGTCGCGTGCGCCTCAATCTCCTGCACAAACGTGTGCGGCGGACCGCCCATGTTCATCTGCGCGTCAGCGCAGGCGGCGGCAAAGAAGAACAGCCCCAACCAGCAACCGCGCGAACGCGGACATTTGCGGAACATCGATGACTCCTCAGGCTGAAGGACACGAATGCGGCGTTGTGCCGTAACGAGGAGCAGATCGAAGCCTCAGATGCGCAGAGGAAGAGGCGCACTGCGGGCGGGAGACTCGGCTTGCACCGGGAGAAACGAAAGGCCCGCATGCGAATTTGTTGCAGACCACGCGCTGATCAGCAGTTTAGGAGGAGCACTGATGTCCCGGCTCATTGCCTGCACTGCCGCCGCCTCAGCCTGCGCCTGCGCCGGACACGCATTCGCTAAATCGGCGCTCACCGTGCAGTGGGGCTCATGATCGGGACAGCACGGATGTGCGCAGAGAATCGGCCCGCATACCGGCAGCAGCAGCACCGCGATCCCGAGCAGGAGCGCGACGCAGCATGCGCCCTCTCGCCGAAGATCCGGAATGGATCGCGCGTCCCAGTTCACAATTCCGATGCTAAAGCATTTTCAAAGCCGGTGTATCCCGACGCGGACACTCTCAAGCCGATGCGACTAACAGCGAGCGGCGAGCCCAGCGAGAACTCCAGGAAGGTACCGTCACCGCTGAAAATGCCGTAGCATCCTCGTCAGCAGCATGCGGCTCTTCATTGCCATTGCGCTCCCCGAGGACGCGATCGCCGTCTTCCGCTCCGTACGCGATCGCCTTGCGCCTCAGGCCGGACACGACCTCCGCTGGTCCGCCGAGGAGGGCTGGCACGTGACCCTCCAGTTCCTCGGCGCGACCTCCGATGACCAGGCCACATGCGTCACGACCCACCTCCGCGAGATTCGCGCCGCGCCGGTGCCTATCCGCATCGAGGGCCTGGATTTCTTCGACCGCGCCGGCGTCTTCCACGCCGGCATTGTCCTTTCGCCGGAACTCCTCGCGCTGCAGCAGAAGGTCACCGCCGCCACCCGGCGCTGCGGATTCCTTCCCGAAGACCGCGCTTACCATCCGCATATCACGCTGGCCCGCGCCAAAGGCCGCTCCGGATCGCGCGCTCTCGCTCCGCTGAAACAGGCGCTCCACAATCGCAAAGAAAATCCCGTTGCCGCATTCACCGCCGATGAGTTTCTCCTCTTCGAGTCCTTCCCCGGCCCCGAAGGCTCGCGCTACGAAATCCGCGCCCGCTTCCCTCTCGCTAGCAACTAGCAACTGACAACTAACCTGGCTCCGGTATCACCCGCATCTTTCCCAGGCCCAGCGCGTATCCGGCGATCCCCACCGCCAGCACCACCGCAGCGAGCGCAAAGGATCCGCCGAAGTTATGCGCCCGCGCAAAGTATCCAGTGATGACGGGCGCCAGGATTGCAGCCACTTGCGTCGCGAAATTCATAATCCCGCCAATCCGCCCCACGCTCTCCCGCGGCGCAATCAGCGACGGAATCGACCAGCCCACCGGCGCCATCGCGCCCAGCCCCGCCATGCACACGCTGATCCACGTCACCGCCTGCGCCGGTGTGTGCGCAAATCGCGCGCCATAGATCCCCATGCCCAGCGCCAGCCCGCCCACCAGCACCGCCTGCCGTACCAGCCATGGACGCCGCACGCGCCGCACCAGCAAATCCACCATCAGCCCGCCGATCAGCAAATCGGTGAGCGTTGCCACGAGCCAGGGAATGCTGGTCGCCATGGTCGAGTGCCGCAGGTCGAGATGAAGGCTCATGGAGAGATACGTCGGCAGCCACGTCAGCACCAGGTAGAAGACGTAGTTGTACGTTTCATCTTGACGCGACCGCTCGCCGCGAGGTCTTTATAAACCTCGCGGCCTGAAAGGTCGCAGTGGCTCAACCATATCCGGTTGTGAAGCTGGGAACCAGCGCGGAGCCGCCCGAGAGGTTCCGCGCCTGGGTTCGCAAATTTGGAGTTCGCCGCCTCGGGCGTTCTCTCGGATGTGATCGAACGGCGATCCAGCAATACGTGA
>DATGJK010000501.1:0-5069 GCA_035295245.1 Acidobacteriaceae bacterium | reverse complement strand
GTCGGACTTGTTGATGACGTAGATGTCGGCGATCTCCATGACGCCGGCTTTGAGGCTCTGGACATCGTCGCCCATGCCGGGGACCAGGACGACGAGGGTCATGTCGGCCAGGCGGGCGATCTCGATTTCGTCCTGGCCGACGCCGACGGTTTCGATCAGCAGGATTTCTTTGCCGCCAGCTTCGAGGACGAGCGCAACATCGGCGGTGGCGAGGGCGAGGCCGCCAAGCGATCCGCGGGTGGCCATGGAGCGGGCGTAGAAGCCGGAGTCTTCGTGATGTTCCTGGAAGCGGATGCGGTCGCCGAGGAGCGCGCCGCCGGTGAAAGGGCTGGTGGGATCGACGGCAAGGACGCCGACGGTGCGTCCGGCCTGGCGGAAATGGCGGGCGAGGCGATCGACGAGGGTGCTCTTGCCGGCTCCGGGAGAACCGGTGATGCCGATGCGCAGGGCGCGGCCGGTGTGGGGAAAGCAGGCAGAGAGCAGAGCGGCGGCTTCGGGAGCGTCGTTCTCAACCAGCGAGATGGCCCGGGCGAGCGCGCGAGTGTCGCCGGAGCGCAGGCGATCCACAAGGGCCGGAATGGAGGTCGGCGTGGTCATTGGAAGATGTTCTTCGGGCAGATGGCATGAACGCCGACGTTGCCGTCGACCAGCTGCGTGATGTCCACGTCAACGGCCACGCTGGTGAGCATGTACGCGTCGTCGCGGGAGAGGTGCTTTTGCGTGACGAGGAAGTCGATCATATTGTGCACGGCCATTTCGGTGGCGGTCTTCAGATCGGGGCTGAATCCCATGCTGATGTAGCTGGTGGGCGTCTCGGCGCGGGGCCAGAGCAGGTGCTGGTCCTTGTGAACAACGAAACGGAAGGTGCCGGTGAGGAAGGTCTCGAGGGCGGTGATGTCCACTTCGCCATTGCCCTGGCCGGCGTGGCCGTCGCCGACTTCGAAGAGCGCGCCTTTGGCGTGGACGGGTAGGTAGAGCATGGTTCCGGCGACGAGATCTTTGTTGTCCATATTGCCGCCGTGCATCCAGGGCGGAGCGCTGTTGTAGCGTCCGGCTGACTCCGGCGGCGCGTCTCCCATGCTGCCAAAGAAGGGATGCAGCGGGATGTCGATGCCTGGGGCGAAGTGCGCGATGCTGCGGTCGCGGTCGAGTGGGATGATCTTCGTTCGTCCATAGGGGAAGTCGTCGGGGAGGAATCCGCGGCCCGCGCCGAAGCCGTTGCAGGCGAAGGGCGCGTCGATGTCGATCTTCAGGATGTCGACTTCGAGGACGTCGCCGGGCTCGGCTTCGGCAATGGCGATGGGTCCGGTGAGGATGTGGCCGCCGGGACCCTTGTCCCTGACCTGGTCGAAGATGGGCTGGTTGTAGGACGGAATGTCGGCGGGCTTGACGCCTTCCGATTCGAGGCGCTCGTTCGATCCGCAGGTGGAGAGGGTCTGGACGCGGACGGTATCTCCGGAATGAACGGTGAGAACCGGTTTGGCTTTGGACCAGTAGTATCCCCACGCCACGGTGGTGGGAGTGGCGGCGAGAAATGTTGGGGAGGCCCCGGACGATTGCGCCGCTGCGCCGGCGGCGAGCAGCAGAAAAGCAGGGACGGCGACGGCTTTCACGAGACCTCCGGTCGGGTGCATGTGCGCTGCGCTTATGAGGATACGCGGTCAGGCATGCTGAACCATCAGGACGGGGGAACTGAGGGATTAACAGGGAGGCCTTGACTGTGGGATGGAGGCAGAGCTACGTTGGTCGGCATGGGCGAAGAAAAGGCGAATAAAGAGCAGAGCGTCACCCTCTTTCCGATTCTGGATCAGCGGCCGGTAGGGATTGCCCGGCTGGCGGCGGAAGGACACGAGGCGGATCACGGTCATGGCGTGGAGTTTCGGACCATGGAGCCGCGGTCGCTGCTGAACCGGGTGCTGTCGAGGCGGATCGACTATTTCGTATGGAGCGTGAATCCGTACCGGGGGTGCGAGTTTGGGTGCCGCTATTGTTATGCGCGCTATACCCACGAATTCATGGACCGGCCCGACCCGCTGACCTTCGAGCGCGAGATCTACATCAAGCAGCATGCGGCATGGCTGCTGCGGCAGGAACTGCGGCAGGTGAAGCCAGGAGAACATGTAGCGATCGGCACGGCGACGGATCCGTATCAGCCCATCGAGCGGCGGGCACGGGTGACGCGGAGCCTGCTGGAGGTGTTGGCGGAGCAGGAGGGGCTGACGCTGGGAATTGTGACGAAGTCGACGCTGATCGAGCGGGACCTGGACCTGCTGCAGCGGATTGCGGCGCGGAACATGCTGACGCTGCACCTGACGATCACGACTCCGGATGCGAAGCTGGCGCGAGTGCTGGAGCCGCGGGCGCCGCGTCCGGATCTGCGCTTCAGGACGGTGCTGCGGCTGCGGGAGGCGGGGCTGCGGACGGGCATCCTGTGCTCGCCGCTGATGCCGGGGATTACGGATACGGCGCAGGCGATTGAGCGGATGGCGATTCGGGCGAAGCAGGCGCGGGCGAGCTTCTTTTCTGCGCAGCCGCTGTTTCTGAAGCCGTGCTCGCGGCCGGTGTTTCTGCGGTTCATCGAGGAGCATTTTCCGCAACTGAAGAGGGCGTATGAGACGCGGTATGCGGACAAGGCTTTCGTGTCGAAGGCCTATCAGGAGCGGGTGATGGCCCTTGTGCGCGCGGTGGTGAGAAAGCACGGACTCGGAGAGCGCTTTGAGCCGATGAAGAGAGTGCCGCAGCCGGTTTGGCCGGTGCAGGGAGAGCTGTGGAGTGGCAGGGAGGCGAGCTAAGGAGTCCGCTCGACGACGCGAGAGCGAATCGGGGGAGAGCGAATCGGACACTCGACTCAGTGGTAACCAGAAAGTCAATTTGGTTGCGGTGGCAGACAGCGTTGGGTATAGTTCGAGCAAAGCCAGGGAGAAAACAAGGAGCGCGGAATGCCATCGGGTGAAGCAGCGGCGGTGATTGGGAAGTCGGTTCAGATACGCGGCGAGGTGAGGGGCAGCGAGGACCTGCAGGTGGAAGGGCAGGTCGACGGGACGATAGCCCTGACGGAGAGCCGGCTGACGGTGGGCGCGCACGCACGCGTCCAGGCAAATCTGTCGGCACGGGATGTGATCGTGCTGGGTCATGTGACCGGCGAGATTCGGGCGACCGGGCGCGTGGAACTGCGCGCAGGGAGCACCGTGAGCGGCGATATTCATGCAGGGCGACTCTCGATTGAAGAGAATGCCGTCTACTGCGGCAAGGTGGAACTGACCAGCAGCGCCGGCGCGAACGCGGCAGCGAGCGCAGGCGGAGAACGAGCGGCCACGGCTTCGCATGCGACGGCAACTCCGGCGACGCCGACGGTGGCGCTGGGCGCGCACTGAGACGAGCGGAGAAGCGGTTAGCTGAAGTACGGTTAGCGGAAACAGGAGACGGCTCTGCGGCGAAGGCTGCGGGGCCGTTTTGCTTTAGCGAGGGCCGGCGGTTCCTGATCCCAGAGAGCTGTAGCCGGGGTGGACGTTGGGCGTGAGGCCCTGCTGGTCGGCGACGCGCTGCAGCAGGTCGTGGAGGCGGCGGCGCTCGTCCTCGGAGAGGGCGGCGAGCAGGGAGGACTGGTGCTCGCGGGCGATCTGGCCGATGGTGGCGAGCATCCTGCGGCCGTCGGCGGTGAGGTGGAGGGCGTGGCTGCGGCGGTCATCCTGATTACGGCGGCGCTCGACGAGGCCGCGGCTCTCAAGGGTGTCGAGCAGGGCGACGAGGCGGCTGGGCACCATCTGAAGACGGCTGGCCAGGGCCTGCTGGGTGATGCCGGGGCCGGCGCCGAGGATGCGCAGGATGCCGGCATGGGGCGGCGCGAGTCCGACGGCGAGCAGGCGCTCGGCGAAACGCGAGGCGGCGTAGCTGCCGATCTGAGCGAGCAGGAAGGCGGCGTTGGTGCGAGCGACGGATTCGGGGCGCGAGGGTTTTTCCACAGGATTATTATTACCTATGAGAATCGTTCTACGAGAGAATTATTCTAAACGAGAATAAGGATCGTGTGGAGGTGATGATGTCCTCAGCTTCAGTTTCTGTGCCGCCGCCGCAGGTGCGGCATCAGGGTCCGCCGTTGGGCATGCTGGCGGTGGTGTGGACAGGGTTGTTCTGCGCGGGGCTGGCGGCGGTGCTGGCCGGGACGCCGCGGTTCCCGCGGCCGGAAGAGCCGGCGAGCGCGGTGACTGCGTTTTTCCTGGCGCGGACGAATGCGGTGATTGTGTGCTCATGGCTGCAGTTTGGATCGTCCATCGTGCTGGGCATTCTTACGGCCAGCGCCGTCAACCAAATGCGCTTTCTGGGCGTGCGCGCGGCGGGCGTGAACATCGCGCTGTTCGGCGGGTTCACGGCGTCGATGCTGGGCGTGGTTGCGGCCCTTGCGATGTGGACGCTGACGCGGCCAGGCATTGCGAATGACGCGAGTCTTGCCTCTGTGCTTTACTCTCTCGACTTCGGGCTCGGAGGCGTCGGGTACTCGGTTCCTCTGGGCCTGTTGATCGCCGGCCTCGCGATCACGGCAGGGTTCTCGCGGCTGCTGCCGAAGTGGATCGTGGTGTCGGGCATTGTGGTGGCGGTGTTTGGCGAAGTCAGTTCGCTGACGCTGATCGTTCCGAAGCTCGTGGTGCTGATTCCGCTGACGCGGTTTCCCGGATTTCTGTGGCTGATCGCGGCCGGGTTCGCGCTGCCACGGAAGACGAAGGTGAGGAGGGGGATGGGGGAGCAGTGATCAGTTGTTAGTTGTTAGTTGTCAGTTGTCAGTTGTTAGTGATCAGTTGTCAGTGGTCAGAAACGAAATGTTTTTTACAGAAGGAATCGGATAAGTAATTGATTTTCCTCAGAGTGACTCACAAGGCGTTGCTGAGCACTATTGATTCAAAAGTGCTTGATCACAAGCAGTCTGGTTTGAATTGCCTGCGTGGGCGGGGGGCTGCTGTGGCGGCGTTGGGCGGGCGAATTGCAGCAGCGTGGTGAGCGCAAAAAGCATTTCCGGGCTGAGGTTAGGAAACGTCCGCGCGAACACTTGCGGCTGCGCCAGGGCGCAGTCGCAC
>DATGJK010000500.1:0-5286 GCA_035295245.1 Acidobacteriaceae bacterium | reverse complement strand
TCATCGACCTGCACGGAGTGGTCGATCACCAGCTCCGCCGGCTGCAGCGGATTGATCTTCTGCGGATCGCCGCCAAGCACCTTCATCGCATCGCGCATTGCCGCCAGATCGACGACGGCCGGAACGCCGGTGAAGTCCTGCATCAGCACGCGCGCCGGCATCCAGGAAATCTCGCGCGACGGCTCGGCCTTCGGATCCCATTTCGCGAGGAACTCAATGTCCTCCGCCGTCACACTCTTCCCATCTTCATGACGCAGCAGATTCTCAAGCAGAATGCGCAGGCTGTAAGGGAGGCGTTTTAGATCGATGCCGCGCTTTTCGAGGGCGCTGAGGCGGAAAATCTCATACGTCCTGGCGCCGGCTTTCAGCTCCGACTGGCTGCCAAAGCTATTCATGACAAATCCTTTCGTGGTTCGAGGCGCAAGTTCTTCGCTCACGTCAGTACGACGGAGCGGCACGAAGGGCAGTTATGAGGAAGAGCGTCGCCCGCGATCGGGACGACCGCGCCGAAAGCGCCGGAGAAGCGGAGGCAGTGCGACTCTGGACTTCATCGTTCGACGTGTCTAGTTTATCCCCTTTTCGGCGGAGCCTGCTTCGCTCGGAAACCGATGCCCCGTACGCCAGGCGACCCCTGCAAGGCGAAAGCAAATGTGAACATTTCTTAACATCTCGGAGTTAACTATAGTTTACAATCCATAGACGTAGATTCTGATGACGCCGGGAAGTCGCGGCGCGCTTCCACACCATGACGCGAACTTTGCAACCCATCCGGATTGTTTCGCCTCCCGTGCGGCTTCTTCCGCATGTGGCCATGACCTGCGCATTGCGGTTCTCAATTGCAGCCTGCGCACAGGACCGCGCCGGTACGGCAACGGCTGCGCAGCCGGGAAAATCAGAGCAGCCGCAGGCGCCTGAGGCCAATCCGGTCAAACCCATCGGTTGGCCACGGTGATGGAGCGGAAGAACCCCATGGGCACGGAGAACCCACGCGCTTTGGCCGGCAGTGAAGTCGGAGACCTCGGTGTGCCCGGGCCGGAAGAGCAGGGCTACCGCTCTCTCGAAGGAGTGCACAGCACCGTTGCTGTGCCGCACCATCAGGCTGGCTTCTGGAAACAGTGGCGCGCCTTCGTCGGCCCGGCCATTCTGGTCAGCGTCGGGTACATGGATCCTGGCAACTGGGGAACCGACCTGCAGGGTGGCGCCCAGTTCCGCTACGGACTGCTGTGGGTCGTGGCTCTGGCCAGCGTCATGGCGATCTTCATGCAGGTGATCTCCGCGCGCCTCGGCGTGGTCACCGGCAAGGACCTGGCCCAGTGCTGCCGCGACTGGTATCCGCGCTGGACCCGCTGGCCCAACTGGCTGATGAGCGAGATTGCGATCGCCGCGTGCGATCTGGCAGAAGTGCTGGGCAGCGCTGTCGCTCTCAACCTGCTCTTCCACATCCCGTTGCTGTGGGCTGTGATCATCACGGGCCTCGACGTGCTGCTGCTGCTCGCCCTGCAGCGATTCGGGATGCGCACCATCGAAGCCGTGGTCGTGCTTCTGGTGGCCACCATCGCCATCTGCTACTTCATCGAGCTCTTCGTGCTCCCGGAGACCCGCCCCAGCTTTCTGGAGATGGGACGCTCGCTGGTCGCCCCTCATTTTGGCCAGTTCGGGATGATGTACGTTGCCGTGGGCATCATTGGAGCCACCGTGATGCCGCACAATCTCTACCTCCATTCCGCGCTGGTGCAGAGCCGCAAGCTGCAGAAGGACGAGCCTTCGGTACGGAACGCGATCCGCTTCAATACCATCGACTCGACCGTCGCCCTGAGCACAGCCTTCTTCGTGAACGCGGCGATTCTGGTGCTCGCAGCGACGGTGTTCTTTGGGAGGGCCAGCGTCACGGTCCCTGGCGGACACACGGTGCTCTTCAGCGCCGACAGCGACTGGATTCGGATTGCCTACCTCACTCTGGCGCCCCTGCTGGGCACGGTGGCGGCGAGCACCCTGTTCGCCGTCGCGCTGCTGGCAAGCGGCCAGAGCAGTACGATTACCGGCACGCTGGCCGGCCAGGTGGTGATGGAAGGCTTCATGCGGTGGCGCATCCAGCCATGGGTGCGGCGGCTCATCACCCGCGTGCTGGCGATCCTGCCGGCAGTTTTCATCATCGGCGTGCGCGGAAGCAGCAGCGTCACCGATCTGCTTACGCTGAGTCAGGTCGTGCTGGCCCTGCAGCTTCCCTTCGCCATGTTTCCCCTCCTGCACTTCACCAGTTCGGGCAAACGCATGGGGCGGTGGAAGAATGGCGTCTTCCTGCTGGTTGCGGGCTGGGCCAGTGCGCTTCTCATCACCGCCATGGATATTTACGGCCTGCCGGATTCTCTAAACGCGGCATGGCGGGTTATCCTGGGTAAATAAGCGAACGGAGCCAACGTGTACGGCACGATTCTGGTGACATTGGAAGGCACACCGACGGACCGCGCCATCATCGACCACGTCAAGGAGCTTGCCGTGCTGGCTCGAAGCCGTGTCATCCTGCTGCACGTGGCTGACGGCTGGGCGGCTCGCAACTTCGGCCCCGATGCCGTGAGCCCTGAAATTGCCGAAGACATGGCCTACCTCGGACAGGTCCGCGATGAGTTCCAGGCCAGCGGCATTTCAGCCGAGGCGGAGCTGGCCTACGGCAATCCCGCCAGCGAGATCGTGAGCTGGATCGAGCGAAAGGGCTGCGATCTTGTGGCCATGAGCACGCATGGCCATCGCCTGCTCGCCGATGTGTTTCTCGGCGCTACAGCCACGCGCGTCCGCCACAGCGTCGATGTGCCCGTTCTGCTGCTGAAGGCGAAGGCTTAGCTGGCTGCTGCCTGGTAGCTGCTGTTAGGCTCGGATTCAGGATGAAAGTTCTGGTGATCGGTGGAGGCGGGCGCGAGCATGCGCTGTGCGATGCGATCGCGCGCTCGCCCAGGGTAAGCGAAGTTGTGTGCGCACCGGGCAATGGCGGCATTGCGCAGGTGGCGCGCTGCGTGCCGGCGAACCAGAAAGACGTGAGCGACCTGCTGCGCGTTGTCACGGAGGAAAATCCGGACCTGACGATCGTCGGCCCTGAGCTTCCGCTGTCGCTCGGCCTCGTCGACGAGATGACGCGCCGCAGGATGCCGGTCTTCGGACCGACGCGCGAGGCGGCAATGCTCGAGACCAGCAAGGGATACGCCAAGCGCTTCATGCAGCGGCACAACATCCCCACCGCCAACTACGCCGTGTGCATCTCGAAAGAGGAAGCCGTCGGGGCTCTGGAGCTCTTTCACACGCCCGTGGTCGTCAAAGCCGATGGCCTGGCGGCAGGCAAGGGCGTGCTGATCTGCGAGACGAAAGAAGAGGCGCAGCGGGCCATCCTCGGCCTCTTCAACGGCCAGCTGCTGGGCACAGCCGAGAGCAGCGTCATCATCGAAGAACACCTCACAGGCGAGGAGCTTTCGTTCCTCGTCCTGAGTGACGGCGAGCACGCCGCCCGCCTGGTGCCGGCGCAGGATCACAAGCGCATCGGCGAAGGCGATACCGGGCCGAACACCGGCGGCATGGGGGTCTACACGACCGACACCATGCTCGACGCCACGATGAGCCAGTGGATCCTTGAGCACATCGCGCAGAAGGCGATCGAGGGCATGGCCGCTGAGGAGACGCCCTTCGTCGGCGTCCTCTACTGCGGGTTGATGATGACCGCCAAAGGCCCGATGGTGCTCGAGTTCAACGCCCGCTTCGGCGATCCCGAGACCCAGGCCATCCTGCCGCGGCTGGAGTCGGACCCGCTCGATGCCCTCCAGGCCTGCGCTGAAGGCCGCCTCAGCGAGACGGAGTTGCGGTGGAAGCCGGGCGCCTCGGCCTGCGTCGTCGCCGCCTCGCAGGGCTACCCGGGCAGCTACACCGTCGGCCATCCCATTAGGGGACTGGAGGCGGCCGCCGAGGTCCCAGGGGTAGTCGTCTACCACGCCGGGACCTCGATCGACGACGGCGTCTATCGCACGGCCGGAGGACGAGTGCTGGGCGTTACGGCGACGGGACCGGACCTGGAGGCCGCGCTGCGGTCGGCTTATGACGCCATCGGCCGCATCTCCTTCGAGGGGATGGTCTACCGGCGGGACATCGGGCACCGGGCTCTAAAGAAAATCTGAAAAGATCCCCTCACCCCCCGTCAGGCAATTGAAAACAAAGAACAGCATGTGGGGGGATGAACCCCCCGGGATTCCTCTCGCGAGCCCATGGCTGAAGAGGTGCAACTGCGGGCAGCCGGTGGCGCAGTTGGAAGCCTCAGAGCGGCCGCTGGTCAGAAGTGAACCTTCACGCTAGACTGCCTTCGCCCCCCATGGAGGGGCGCTTATGGCCAGTCTCTGGATCTATAAGCCGGACGGGCCCGTTCACTATGAGGACGTGGAAATCGAGATCGTCGAGCAGGGTACCCTCGTCTTCTATCGCAAATTCAAATCCGGCGAGCGGAAACGAGTGATCACCACGCTCCCTTTTATGGTGACCGATGGCGACGACGAGATGAGCTAAAGTGCCTGTCGGCCAGCGCCCAATTACCCCAGGGGGAGTGCTGCGCGGACTCATTTGAGCTGACAGGAGTTGAGGGGTAATACCCTGCGGGTATTACCCCTCCCTGTACCGCGTTGCGGGACTACTTCGACTCGAGGAGTGCGATCGCCTCTTCGACCACCGGCGCGAGCTTCCTGAAGTCCTCTACCAGCGTTACGAAGCCGGAGTAGACCTTCGAGTCGGCTGGGAAGTTCAGGCCGTCCGCGCTGAGCGCGGTCTGCGAGGCCGCGATGAGCGCCTCCACGTCGGCGATGACCGTGGAGAGCCCGGCGATGAAGGGCTTCTCGAGCGGCCTCTCGGAACGGAGGATCTTCTCCACGCGAATCGCGAGACCGACGGCCGCGGTGACCGCACCGGCGAACCACTTGCCGAAGTCCGCGATCTTAATGCCCAGTTGTTTGAAGATATTCATGTTCTTCCTTTGCACGTGCAATTGAGAGGGCAAAAGAAAAGGCCCGCCACAGGGCGAGCCTTCTCAGAAATCCTCTCTATCTTCAGAATACCAAGTTGGGCTAACTTATTTCCCGAGTGATGTGGCCTGTAACTAGAGCTGAATCAGAGAAATGCACTTTGGTAACGATTGACAGACGGCGAGGCGGGCGCAGCGGGGGTGCATAACCGGGATGTTGCAATGTCCGAGTTGGCGTCTACTCGCCCGCACACGCTCGGAACTGGTCAATGAGTGCTTTGGCCTGAAGTCAGCAGCTGATA
>DATGJK010000499.1:0-26701 GCA_035295245.1 Acidobacteriaceae bacterium | reverse complement strand
GGTGATGTTGTGCTGTCCGCAAAAGTCGAGCATCTCCTGGGTCTCCGCAATGCCGCCGATCAGGGAACCGGAGAAGCTCCGCCGCCCGAACAGCAGCCCGAATACCGACACGGGCAGCGGCTGCTCCGGCGCGCCCACCATCGTGATGTTGCCGTCGCGCGCCAGCAGGTTGATGTAGGCATTGATGTCGTGCGGCGCGGCCACAGCGTCAAGAATGAAGTCGAAGCTGCCCCCGAGCCTCTTCAGCGCCTCCGGATCGCGCGTCACCACCACCTCATCGGCGCCCAGGCGAAGCGCGTCTTCCTTCTTGCCCGGCGACGTGGTGAACACGGTCACGTGCGCGCCCAGAGCGTCTGCGAACTTCACCGCCATGTGTCCCAGCCCGCCGAGCCCCACTACACCCACACGCTTTCCCTTCGTAACGCCCCAGTGCCTCATCGGGGAGTACGTGGTGATGCCCGCGCACAGCAGCGGCGCCGCTCCAGCCAGATCCAGATTCTGCGGCACCCTCAGCACGAAGTCCTCATCGACCACGATGCTCTCCGAGTAGCCGCCGTAGGTCATTCCGCCGCTGTGCTTGTCGGGAAAGTTGTAGGTGAGCACAAGATTCGGGCAGTACTGTTCGAGCCCGGCGCGGCACTCGGGGCAGGTGCGGTCCGAATCGACCAGGCAGCCGACCCCGCACAGATCACCTGCTTTGAACTTCTTCACCGCTGACCCGACCTTCGTCACCCGGCCCACAATCTCGTGGCCTGGCACGCACGGGTACGCCGTCGGCATTACGCCGCTCCACTCATTGCGCACAAAATGCACGTCCGTGTGACAAATCCCGCAGAACAGGATCTCAATCTGCACGTCGCGATCGGTGGGGTCGCGCCGCTGAATCGAGGTGGAAGCAAGCCCCGACTTCGGGCTGGATGCGGAGTACGCTCTAGCCTGATACATGAACCCTCCTTCTCCGGCATGGCGCCGGGCTGCGCTGTCGCGAAATGTAGCGGGGAGGGCAGCTTTGGTCGAGCGGATATCCTGCCCCGCAATTTTGTCACAAGTGCAGCCAGTCCGCTCGGCTTCGGCTTGCCTTGAAGAACGGGGCGGGATCGCGCTGCCAATCCTGTCGAACGGTCTCAGCCGCCTGCAATTTGTGACGAACCGTCTTGACACTGCGAGAGTCGAATGTCTACCATCGCCCTCATCTTTGAGGGTCGAGTGTCTTCCATGGCAAAAACATCACAGGAAAAAGCCGCGCTGCTGCAGGGAACTCTGGACATGCTCATCCTGCGCACGCTGCTCTACGGGCCGGCGCACGGCCATCAGATCGGCAAACATATTCAGCGGACCACCAACGACTTCCTGCAGATGCAGCACGGCTCCCTCTACCCCGCGCTGCATCGCCTGGAAAGGCGCGGCTGGGTCAGCTCTAAATGGGAAACCGCGCCCGATCGCAATCGTGAATTCAAGTACTACCGGCTCACCGACAAAGGCAGGAAGCAGCTCATGGTCGAGGAATCGAAATGGAGGCAGATGGCCGACGCCGTCGCCCGCGTCATGTGGCCCACCGCCGAAGAGAGCTGATCGAGGAGAGCTGACATGCGATGGTGGCAGTTCAGAAAACGCAACGCGGATCTCGAGCGCGAGTTGCGCGCCGACCTTGATCTCGAAGAAGAAGAGCAGCGCGAGTCCGGCCGTTCACCGGAAGAGGCGCGTTACGCCGCCCGTCGCGCCTTTGGCAACGAGGCTCTCCTTAAGGACCAAACGCACGACGTGTGGGCGTGGGGCCAGATCGAATCTGTGGTGCGCGATCTGCGTTACGGCCTGCGCACCCTGGGCCGCACACCCGGCTTCACATGGATCGCCATCGTCGTCATGGCGCTGGGTATCGGTGCCAATGTCGCTTTGTTTACGGTCTTCCGCAGCGTATTGCTGAAGCCGCTTCCGTACAGCGACCCGGACCGGCTGGCTTTGCTCTATGAAGCAGACCACGACCACCCGCATCCGCATCCGTGGCTGCCGGTCGACGCAGGAAGCTTCTGGGAATGGCAGCATTCGACCCAGTCCATGGCGCAGATGGCGCTCGTCTCTCCATTTCAGGGATACAACGTCTCCGCCGAGGGCGGAAAACTGCCGGAAGTGGTCGACGCGGCATGGTGCACGGACAATTTCTTTTCGCTGCTCGGCGTTCAGCCGATGCTGGGACGAGACTTCACAGCTGACGACGACAGGCCGGGCGCGCCGTCCACGGCCATCATCACTGCGGGCTTTTGGAAGCGTCGCTACGCATCGGATCCAGCCATCGTCGGCAAGCGAATCTGGCTCGATGCCAAAACCTATACCATCATCGGCGTCCTGCCCTCCACGTTTGTGTATTCCGGAGCTTTTGGAGGCGCCGCTGATCAGATATGGACTCCGGTTCGGCATGAGGCGCCAGCTTCGCTCCTAAAGACCTACGGTGATCACGAGTTCCTGGTGATTGCGCGGCTCTCTCCGGGCGTTTCGCTCGCCACGCTGGCGGCCCGTGTCAACGCCTTGCAGAAGCAGATCAAGGCGGCTCATCCCGAACCCGCCGTACATCCCGGTGCCATCGGCAGAACGATGCTCGACGATGCCGTACACAACTACAAAACGCCGCTCTTTGCGCTGCTGGGCGCCACCGGCTGCGTGCTGCTCATTGCCTGCATGAACGTCGCAGGCCTCCTCGTCGCGCGCGGCGCATCGCGCAGCCGCGAGTTTGCCATTCGTGCAGCGCTGGGCGGCGGCCGCATGCGCCTCATTCGCGAACGGCTGATCGAAAGCCTGCTGCTCTCCGTGGCGGGCGGCGCACTCGGCCTGCTGCTGGCAGCGGGCGCATTGCAATGGCTCATTCACGCGCGCCATGACATGAATCGCGTGGAAGCCATCCGGTTCGACGGTGTTGCCACGGTCTTCACTCTGGCCATCATCGTCCTCTGCGCCCTCTTCTCCGGTGGCATCTCCGCCCTTAGCTCCGGCCCGGCCAATGTGCTTGCCGGATTGCAGGAAGGCTCCCGTTCTCATAGCGGCGGAACATCCCGCGCGTTGCTGCGGCGCTTTCTGCTCGCCATTGAGGTGGGCCTGACGGTTGTGCTCCTCGTCGGCGCTGGATTACTGCTGAAGAGCTTTGATCGGCTGCGATCGTCCGATCTCGGTGTCCCTGTCGACAACGTTCTCACCCTGCGATTGGGCTTGCCGAACGCCCGCTACAAACAGCCCGAACAGAGGATCGCCTTTTTTGAGCGGCTCATTGCGAGGGTTCGTACTCTCCCGGGTGTCTCCGCCGCCGGCCTGGTGAGCGCGGCGCCGGGTGAAGGATGGAATGGCGACGATCTCATGAGTATCGTCGAGCATCCGCCGCTGCCGAAGGGCCAGGGACTCGATTTCATGCTGCGTGGCGCGGATCCCGGATACTTTTCGGCAATCGGGCTTCCCATTCTCAGAGGACGCGCCTTCAACGACGATGAACGAGGCAAGCGGGCGAACGTTGTGCTGATCAGTCGCGGCGCCGCCCAGCAGTATTTTCCCGGCGAAGATCCCATCGGCAAACATCTCAAGACGATCGATGAAGGCGGTGTTTGGCAGGTGATCGGCGTGGTCGGCGATGTGCGATGGAATATCGCCCAGCCGCCCCAGCCGACACTGTACTGGCCGATTTATGGGAATGGATACAGCTTCGCAACGATCGTGGTGCGCGCACCGCATGATGTCGAATCCCTCGCCGCTCCCGTCCAGAAGGTCGTCGCTCAACTCGACTCCGATTTACCCGTCTCGGGGGTGATGACCTTGCGAGAGGCGATAGGCAAAAGCACCATCGACTCGGAATTTGACTCGATTCTCGTTCTGGCCTTCGCGGTCATCGCGCTGGTCCTTGCCGCCGCAGGCCTTTATGGCGTGTTGGCCTACCTCGTTGCCCAGCGGAGGATTGAGTTTGGTATCCGACTGGCCCTCGGTGCGCAGCGAAAGGCGCTTCTCAGTTTGTTGTTGCTCGATGGCTTGAAGCCGGCGCTCCTGGGACTCCTCTTCGGCTTGCCCATGAGCGCAGCCGTCGTGCGTCTCATCCGCAGCATGCTGTACGAGACACCACCGCTCGATCCTCTCGTATTCTCTGCCGTCGCCGGACTCCTCCTGCTCGTTGCTGTTGCAGCCTGTCTTGCACCGGCCTGGTGCGCTTCCCGCCTCGATCCTATGCAGGCATTGCGATCCGAGTGAACGAGTAAGGAGCGACTGTGATGGAAAGGACGCGATGATGCGAAAGTGGCAAATCAAACGGCGCAACGCGGATCTCGAACGCGAGCTGCGCTCCGACCTTGATCTTGAAGAAGAAGAGCAGCGCGAGTCCGGCCGTTCACCGGAAGAGGCGCATTACGCCGCCCGCCGCGCCTTCGGCAATGAGGCTCTCATTCAGGATCAGACGCACGAAACCTGGGGCTGGTCGCCAGTCGAACACCTGTTGCAGGATCTCCGTTATGGCCTCCGCCAGATGCGCCGTGCTCCAGCATTTACCGCCACCATTCTGCTGATCCTGGCGCTCGGCATCGGCGCCGTTACCGCGGTCTTCAGCCTCATCAACGCGGCGCTGATCAGAATGCTCCCGGTACAGGACCCCGAGCGGTTGGTGCAGTTCAAGACCATCAGCCCCAGCTTCCCGGTCAATGATGCCTTTTCCTATCCCACCTATAAGGCGCTGCGCACCCAGACCCCGGTGCTGGACGGAGCGCTCGCCTTTCGTCGCCTGCACAACGTCGACTTCGAAATCGACGGCCGTAGCGGTCTGGCCGAGGGACAAGTGGTTTCCGGCAACTACTTCTCGCTGCTCGGCGTCCGCGCCGCGCTGGGTCGCACGCTTCAGCCCGCAGACGAATCCGTCGCCGGGCAGAATGCCGTCGCGGTCATCAGCTACGACTACTGGCGATCCCGCTTCGCGCTTGACCCCGCCATCGTCGGGAAAAAAATCCTGCTGAACAACGCAGCCTTCACCGTTATCGGCGTCACCGAACCCGCGTTCGACGGCCTCCAGCCCGGCGCCCACATCGACGTATCGGTTCCGCTCACCACCGAGCTCCTGGTCAACCCAGGATTTGCAGCGGCCGGCACTCGCTACGATGTCCTCACCGCCCCGTACCGCAACTGGCTGTATGTCATGGGACGGCTGCGTCCTGGCATTGCGCGCGAGCAGGCCGCCGCCGGCCTGCAACCGGTCTTCGCGCAATCGATGCGCGCAGCGGCCGAGGGCCTGGCCGACGCCCCTTATGTTCGCCAGGCATTTCTGCAACTCCGCCTGCAGCTCGATCCTGCCGGCCAGGGCCTCTCCACTCTGCGTGAGCAGTTCTCACGCCCGCTTTGGATCGTAATGGCCATCGTGGGATTCCTCCTGCTTATCGCCTGCGCCAATGTCGCGGGGCTGCTGTTGGCCCGGGCCAATGCGCGCGAACGCGAAATCGCGGTCCGTTGCGCGATTGGCGCCGGGGCCGGCCGCATCCTGCGCCAGCTCATGACGGAGAGCCTCCTGCTGGCCCTCGCCGGCGGCGCACTCGGCATGGCTCTGGCCTGGATTGGCAGCCGTGCTCTGCTCGCTCTCATGCAACACGGCCGCAACCCCGTCACCCTCCGCATTCATCCTGACCCGGCAGTGCTCGTCTTCGCGCTCTCCGTCACCTTGCTCACTGCCATGGTTTTCGGCGCCATCCCGGCGTGGAGAGCCGCCCATTCCGATCCTGCCCACGGTCTGGCCCCCGGCCGTCGCATTGCCGGCGATGCCATCGGCCGCCACCGCTTCGGCAAATCGCTGATCATCATGCAGGTGGCGCTCTCGCTCGTGCTGCTCGCAGCCGCCGGACTCCTCACCCGCACCCTCGCCAATCTCAGCAGCTTCTATCCCGGCTTCAATCGTGATCGAGTCCTGCTGTTCTCAGTCGACCCTACCATCATCGGCTACAAAGTGTCCGCGGTGAGAAGCCACACCGGCGGCAACGACAACGTGCTGCCCCTTTACGAGCAACTCCTCGCGCGTATCCGCGCCATCCCGGGCGTGCGCTCCGCATCTCTGTCCGTACACACTCCGCTCAGCACCAACGTCAGCGACACCAGCGTCCGCGTGCAGGGTACGCCCGCGGCCAATGGCTCCGACCTCACTTCCGTGGACGTCGAGCCCATCGGCCCGAACTACTTCGCCACCCTGCAGACGTCGCTGCTGCGCGGACGCGAGTTCACCGCCGACGACCGCAGCGGCACGCCTGAAGTCGCCATCGTGAATCAAAGCATGGCCCGCCATTACTTCGGCGATGCGGATCCCCTCGGCCGCCTGATCAGCATTCCTCTCTATCGCGGCGATTCCAGCTGGATGCGCATTGTTGGCGAAGTTCGCGACATCAAGGTGCACGATCTGCGCGAACCAGCCACGCTGATGCTCTACGTCCCCATGCTTCAGGCTCCGGAGGGGGCAGCCACCTTTGAAATCCGTACCGCCGTCGACCCCGCGTCGATCCAGACCGCCGCGCTCGCGGCCGTCCAGTCCATCGATCGCCGTCTGCCCGTCTATGGAGTCAAGACCCTGAACGATCAGTTTGCCGATTCGATGGTCGAAGAGCGCCTCATTGCCTCGCTCTCCAGCGCCTTCGGTCTGCTCGCCCTCCTGCTGACCGGTGTCGGCCTTTACGGTCTTGCGGCGTACGGAGTCAATCGCCGCATCAGCGAGATCGGCGTGCGCATGGCGCTCGGCGCGCAGCGCAGCCGCATTACTCGCATGATTCTGCGCGAGACGCTGTTCCTCGTTGGCTGCGGCATGGTCCTGGGCATGCCCGCGGCAGCTCTGGCTTCACGTCTCGTTGCCAGTCAGCTCTTCGGAGTCCGGCCCGGCGATCCGTTGACGTTCACCCTCATCTGCGTGCTGATGGCCATCATGAGCATCGCCGCCACGTATCTCCCCGCCCGCCGCGCTGCATCGATCGACCCCATGCAGGCGTTGCGAAGTGAATAACAAACCAGGTTCAGCCGATTCCGAGGTTAAGCTCGCATGTCATGGTGGCAGATCAGACAACGCAACGCGGATCTCGAGCGCGAGCTGCGCTCCGACCTTGATCTTGAAGAAGAAGAACAGCGCGAATCCGGCCGTTCACCGCAAGAAGCGCACTACGCCGCCCGCCGCGCTTTTGGCAACGAAGCTCTCCTTCAGGATCAAACGCACGATACCTGGGGCTGGTCGCCGCTCGAGCGCCTCCTGCAGGACCTTCGCTACGCATTCCGGCGCATGGCGAGAACTCCGGCCTTCACCGTTACCGTCCTTCTCACTCTCGCCATCGGCATTGGCGCCAACACCGCCGTCTTCAGTGTCATCAACCGCGTCCTGCTGCGCCCGCTGCCTTATCCGGACTCCGATCGCCTCGTCGCCCTTTGGCTCAACGCGCCCGGCGCCGGCGGCCTCGCCAGCTTCTCCAGCGGCGGGTTGCGGCTCTCTCCGTCGATGTACTTCACCTTCCAGCGCCACAACCAGTCCTTCCAGTCTCTCGGCATCTGGATCAACGGCACCGCCAACGTCACCGGGGTGGCTCGCCCCGAGCAGGTTCACACCGTCGACATCAGCGACGGCATCCTTCAGACACTCGAGGTCCCGGCGATCGCCGGCCGCTGGTTCTCCGCGCCCGATCAGGATCCTCGTGGCGCGAAATCCGTCATCCTCAGCTACGGATACTGGCAGCGCCGCTTCGGTGGCGATCGCTCCGTGATCGGCCGTGTCCTCCAGGTCGATTCCCAGCCGCGCACCATCGTCGGCGTGATGCCGCGCAATTTCCGCATCGCCGACCAGCAATACGATCTTCTTCTGCCTCTCGCTCTCGACCCGGTGCACGAGGTTCTCGCCGGATTCGGCTTTAACGGCATCGGACGCCTGAAGTCTGGTGTCTCCATCGCCCACGCCGATGCCGACATCGCGCGCCTCATCCCTGTTTGGATGGATTCCTGGACCAATGGCCCTGGCACCGACCCGCACTATTACCGCATCTGGCGCATCGCCCCCGCTTTCATTCCCCTGAAGCAACAGGTCATCGGCAATGTCCGCAGCTCGCTCTGGATCGTCATGGCGACGGTTGGCCTCGTGATGCTCATCGCCTGCGCCAACATCGCCAATCTCCTTCTCGTCCGCGCGGACTCGCGCCAGCAGGAGCTGTCGATCCGCGCTGCGCTCGGTGCCGGCCGCGGTCGCATCGCCCGCGAGCTGCTCGTCGAAAGCATTGCCCTCGCCCTCAGCGGTGGTCTGCTCTCCATCGCACTCGCTTCCGGCTGTCTCCGTCTGCTGGTCGCTTTCGGTCCCGCTAATCTGCCGCGCCTCAGCGAAATCACTCTCGACGCGCGCTCGCTCGCCTTCACTTTCCTGCTCGCCGTCTTTTCCGGCCTTTTCTTCGGAGCGATTCCCGCGTGGCGCTACGCCCGCTCGCAGCTCTCCCTCACTCTCGGCAGCGCCATGCGCACCGCCACCGCGGGCCGCACCCACCACCGCTCCCGCAAGATCCTCATCGTTGCGCAAACCGCGATGGCGCTCGTGCTCCTGGTCTGTGCCGTTCTCATGATCCGCAGCTTCGCCGCTCTGCGCGATGTCGACCCCGGCTTCTCCGATCCCGCGCACATCCAGACCGTCAGCATTTCCATTCCCGACCAGCTCATCGCTGACCCTGTTCTGGTCACGCGCACAGAAAACAGCATCGCCGATCGCATCGCTGCCATCCCCGGCGTTACTTCGGTGGGTTTTGCCCGAGCCGTTCCCATGGACAATGACGATCCCAACTGGGATGAGATTGCCGTCGAAGGCAAGGTTTACCCCTCCAACGAACCACCCCTCCGCCTCTTCAACTACGTTTCACCGGGCTTCTTCGGCGCCATGGGCACGCGCTTTGTCGCCGGCCGCGATTACACGTGGGACGACCTCTACGGCCTCCACAATTACGTCATCGTCTCCGAAGGATACGCCCGCGAGAACTGGGGCTTGGCGGCGGCCGCGATTGGCAAACGGGTTCGCCAGTTCAAGGGGCAGCCCTGGAAAGAAGTGATCGGCGTGGTCGCTGACGTTCGCGACCATGGCGTGGATGAACCCGCGCCGCCCACCGTCTACTGGCCGGCCATGCTCGTCAGTCCTTACAATCGCACGCCCACCATCGACCCGCCCCGCGACGTCACCTTCACCATCCGCTCCGATCACGCCGGCACCCAGGAATTTCTGTCTCAGCTCCAGCAGGCGGTCTGGTCCGTGAACGGCAACCTGCCCCTCGCCAACGTGCAGACCATGGACAACCTCTACAGCCAGTCCCTGGCACGCACCTCTTTCACCCTCGTCATGCTCGCCATCGCCGGAATCATGGCGCTCGCGCTCAGCATCATCGGCATCTACGGGGTCATCGCTTACGCCGTCTCGCAGCGCACGCGCGAAATCGGCATCCGTCTCGCGCTTGGCGCGCAGCGCGGCCGCCTCAGCTGGATGTTCGTCCGCAACGCGCTCGTCCTCACCGGAATCGGGATGGCCATCGGGCTCGCCGCTGCAGCCCTCGTCACCCAGGCGATGCGCTCGCTGCTCTTTGGGATCACTCCTCTGGACCCGGTGTCCTACCTCACCGTGCCGTGCATCCTCGCCGCCGCCGCGCTCCTCGCCAGCTATCTTCCCGCCCGTCGCGCCGCCTCCGTCGACCCGGTGCAAACCCTGCGCAGCGAGTGAGCCGGGAAGGACACCGGCCAATCAGATGATTGGCTCAGCCGGTGCAGCACTCGCGGGCTGCAGAAAATCTGAGCTGCGAATTGCGTTGTGTCAGGGCACGACTTGAGTCGTGCCGTAAAGGCCGGAGCATAATCGGCTTGAGCCGCTGAGGGACGGTGTTTGTCCCGATGCTTGGCGCTATAGCACCGCCGCCGTTACAAATACTTCTCCCGCAGAAGATCGAAGTGATGCGTGGCATGTCCGGGGATCAGAAAAGCCAGCGCCCGCACGGTGAACGTTTTGCCGCTGGCTACGCCCGTCCGCATCCACGCCGCCTCCGGCAAGTTCTGAAACAGTGATAGACTCGCCAGGCGCACGCGCCGGAATTCCTCCACCTGCGCCGCCCACGGCACCGCATCCGCCTCTGCCCCGCCCGCCGCCGTATCCGGATCGTAGCTAGGCAAAGCAGTGTCGAATCCCCGGGCAAACCACAGCGCCCGGAACGCGAACGACCTTTCCGTGTCCGACACATGATTCAGCACTTGCCGGATGCTCCACTTGCCCGGCGCATACCGGTGCCGTGACTTCTCCTCCGGGATCTCTGCCAGCACCGGCAGCCAGGCAGCGAGCTGGCTCTCCATTGCCTGCAGCGCATCTTCACCCGAAACCTTGTCGATATAGGTGAAGTAGTACGGGGCGGCTTCACTGGTTTGCGGACGTCCATTCATGCCGGGAATTGTAGCCGCCCGGCCCCCGCCATTCCATGACCGCTTTCCCAGCGCTGGCTGCTGCTAACTGCTGCCGTTTCGTGCTATGCTCCGCCAATGTCTACCGTTGCCGTTTCGCCTAAGACGGAGACTCCCCGCCATGCCGCGTTCGTGCGCGTAACGCACTGGCTCACTTTCGTCGCCTTCATCGCTCTCCTCATAACCGGCGCGGAAATCGTCATCTCCCACCCGCGCTTCTACTGGGGCGAAACCGGCAACGTGAACATGCAGCCGCTCTTCACCATTCACATCCCCTCCTCGCGCGACACCGTCCCCACCGGCTACGGCTACGTCATGCCCGACCAGAATGGCTGGAGCCGCTATCTGCACTTCGAATCAGCCTGGCTGCTGGTGCTCACCGGCCTTATCTATATAGTTGCTGGCCTGTGGACCGGCCACTTCCTGCGCAACCTGCTCCCGCCCCGCGGCGAGCGAGGCGTCCGCGCCCACTGGCGAAGCTTCACCGCGCATTTTCGCCGCTCTGCACCGGGCGCGGCCCAGCCCTACAACGCCCTGCAGCGCACTACATATATTGTTGTGATTTTCGTTCTCTTCCCCCTGATCATCTGGACCGGCCTCGCCCTGTCCCCTGCTTTCAATTCCGCATTCCCGTTCGCCGTCAACGTGCTGGGCGGCCGTCAGTCCGCGCGTACTCTGCACTTCTTCATCTCCGGAGCGCTCCTGCTCTTCCTGCTGGTTCACATTGCTATGGTCGTCCTCTCCGGATTCAGAAGCCGCATGCGCGCCATGATCACCGGCCACGCTGCCATCCCCGACGAGGAGCGCCCATGAATTCGAGTACGACGCAAAACCCGACGCAAAGTCCGGCAGAAAGCCCCACGCGCATCTCGCGCCGCAAGCTCATCACCGGCGGTCTCGCCACGGTAGCCGGAGCCTCCGGCCTGTGGACGGCCGATCGCCTCGCCCGCCGCTACGGCTTGATCCCTCCCGATCACCGCGGCTTTTTCGGCGCCGGCGAAACCCTCACCTATGCCGCGCAGCGCCTGCTCACCGTGCACTCGCTCGCCCGCGAGTTCCCGCGCAGCATGATCTCCAAAGCGCCCTTCGCCAACGAGGTCGCGCCGCCCAACGCGGCATTCAAAGCGCATCAGGCCAACGGTTTTCGTGACTGGCGTCTGGTCGTCGACGGCATGGTTGCGCATCCGCTCTCGCTCTCGCTTTCCGATCTCCGCAGCATGCCATCCCGCAGCCAGATCACCGAAGTCGTCTGTGAGGAAGGCTGGTCGTATATCGCCGAATGGATCGGCACACCTCTCCATGAAGTCCTGCGCGAAGCCGAGCCTCTGCCGCAGGTGCGGTATATCTTCTACGACTCCATCGAGCACAATTCCTGGGACAGCCTCGACATGGCCGACGCGCTGCATCCGCAAACATTCCTGACCTGGGGGATGAACGACGGCGACCTTCCGGTGCGGCATGGCGGGCCGCTGCGCATGCGCGTGCCACGGCAGCTCGGCTACAAGAGCCTGAAGTACGTCGTCCACCTGACAGCCACCGACTCGATGAAGAAGTTCGGCAAGGGACTCGGATCCGTGTCGCCGGAATACGGCTACGCCTGGTACGCCGGCATCTGAGCCGCCGATGAAACTCATCCCGGTATGGCTCTGTCCTCCGCCGTCGCCCCCGCGCAGGCCGACGCCGGCGTCTTCGCCAACTGCTGATTCGCGCTACTGCTGCGTACACCCCACGATCACCTTGTTCTTCACGTAAAGCTGGCACAGCCCGATCATCCCCTTCGGGCAAACATAATTGCCCGGCGGTCCAGGATTCTCCCGGCATCCGCCCCGCTTCAGGATCTGATCCGTTGAGGGGGGCACCAGCACCTCGCAGCTCAGCACCGCGCCGTTGCTCAGGAAGGTGTTGCACAGTCCCAGCATTCCGTTCTGCATCGGGCAGAAATAATTCCCGATCCCGCCGCCGTTATGCTGGCATTGCCCGCGCATCAGCATCTGGTCGGCTGCCTGTCCCTGTTTCATCGCCATGCCCGGATCGCATGACTGCCATCCCAGCGGATGACTGCGCAGCGCGTTCTGGCAGGCCAGATAACCCCTGTACGTCGGGCACACCATCGAATTCGCCTCGTGTTTGCAGCCCAAACTACTCAGCTCCTGGTCGATGCCCCCGGTGATCGCCGCCTGATGCTCCGGCTGAAAGTCGAGGAAGCACATCGTCCCCGCATGGCAGGTGAAATCCTTTCCACCGGGCGGCAGATCGACCGACAACTGAGGAAACCAGATCGGCCAGTCCCAGTGATCCGACCAGATCGCGATGTCCACGAACAGCCGTGCATCGATCCCCGGCGTCAGCGTGAACCCCAGGTTATAAACCGGCCCTCCGAAGCTGAAGTGGCTGTCGTGAATCGACGTGTTGTTCACAGCCAGGTTTACCGGCTGGTTCGTCGCCGCCACCAGTGTCGACCGGTGCGTGATTTCGTCGTTGACGGTGAATTGCAGCTTGTTCGAATGCAGGTTGATGTTGACGGCGGGAAACACCTGACCGCCGACCACCCCAAAATTCAGCAGTCCCCCCAGCAGGTCGAGCTGATCAAGGATGAACGGGCTGTTGATCCCTCCCGTTCCTGGCGCCGGCGGCGTAAAGTGCCCGCCCTTGTACGGGGAAGGCAGATAGTCGGTGAAGTCCACTCCCACGCTGATCTGATTATTGCCGCTCAGCACCGGCAGGTTGACGCTGAATCCGGCGTCCGCTCCCACCTGCGCCACCAGCTCCTTGCCGTCGAAAATCTGATCGCTCTCGAGGCCCGTCGACGCGAAGTCCTGCGCGCTTCCCTGGATCGGCTCATACGTCGCCGTCATCGTCGCCTGCGCCGAGTTATTCGAGTGCACGACGTTGTGGTATTTGAGCTGCGTCTGGATCGGAAACCGCAGTCCAAATCCGTAGTTGAAACCCGCCCACACCTTCAGGCTGTACGTGTCCGAGCAGCCCACGATGCACCAGTTCACCGTGACATCGACCTCCCGGCTCCACTCGTAATCGTGGCCGAGCGTGAATCCGGTCAAATAGATATACGTGCCGAGGTCCAGGTCCGAAATCTGATCGCCGCCCGGGCCGTTGCTGTTCCCGAGGCTGTGATACGCATTTCCAGGAATGATCCGCAGCAGCTTCGGAAACTGCGGCGAGCTTCCGCCACCGCGCAGCAGCCCCTGCCCGGCCGCCAGCTCAGCCCCGCTCGGCTCAATCTGCAGGTTGTCCTTGTAATGCGCGTAGTTGGCCGACGCCACCCGCGGCACAAACGCCACTTCCTCGATACGCTGCACCGCGGTATTGATCACCTCGTCGCGCAGCTGAACGTCGTTGAGCGTTTGCAGCCGCGCCGTTTCGTCGGCGCCGACCTGCGCGGCGATGGCCGCGCGCTTCGTGGGATCAGCGAGCGCCTGGTGCAGCAGGGCAATTTGCTTCATGGACTCGGCATCCTCGAGCGCGCTGTTCTTCTGGAACGCGGCAATGGCCGCCTGCCGCTTTCCTGGATCGGCCACATAGTGTGCATCCGCCGGGTTGCTGAATGCCGCGATGCGCTGCTCCATCGGCGCGCGCGCGAAGCAGCTGATCCCGGCGCGCCCCAGTGCGTCCTTCGATGCAGCATCCGCGCATTTTCCCGGCAAAATCCGATAGCTCAGCACCTGATGAATCACCAGCCCCTGATCGATCTCGTTCACCTCGGCCGTCTCTTCCTTGACCTCCACCTGCTGCGGCAGCGCATGCAGCCGCTGGGCGACATTGATCAGCGCCCTCGGATTGTTAAAAACGGGCGTGAAGTCGAAGCGCGCCTCGCCGCTGGGCACCTGCGGATTCGACCGCACCGAGGCCAGCGGATACTGCCGCAGCACATGCAACTGCTGCATCGTGGGGCCGTAACCGCCGCCACGCAAAACCACCGATTGGCTGAGCCCCCGCTGGTTCGCCATGCGCGGTGGCATTTGCGTTTGCGCTGTACCGTCAAGGGGGAGGATCGCAACCGTGACCAGGAGAGCGGTTGGGGAGATCCATGCAGTCCGTGGGCCGAGAAGCATCATCCACCGCCTCCGTGATTACCCAACTGAAACTACAGGCCTGGAAATTGAGTTGTCAGAGAAGATACACGATGTTGGCCCTCAGTCAACAGCAAAAAGTGTGAACTTTGCCACGTAGGTGAGTCCCTGCAACTTACAGCAACTAAGTTACAGATGGCCAGCTATCTCGCCGGCTGCTCCCTTTGACTACATGGATACAGGGGAGGAGCTAGAGCTACTGCCGCTTCCTGGACACTTGGTGGACGGCCTCCTGCGGCTGCCGGTACAGCGTTGTCCACGGACAGCTGGATGCCGAGGGAGGGAATTGCGACGCGCAGTTGTCTCCCGGAGCTCTCCGCATTGAGCGCCGGATACTCCGGGAGACACTGCTGTTACTTCAGCCCGTACACGTCGATCTCGCCCCGCGGATTCGACGCCGTCACCGCATCGTGTCCCGTGGAGATGTACACCTTGCCGTTGGCCACGATCGGCGAGGTGAACTTGATCCCGTACCCGGGCGTGTCTCCCGCGTTCTGGCTGCTGTTGTAGAGCGCATTCGGAAACGCGTCCGCATCGTAGGCGCGCAGCGTCGCCGTTGTCGGCGTGCTGTTCGTTCCGTTCTGCAGCGGCTCGCCCGTATCGATCATCCAGAGAATCCCTCCGGAATTCCCGTTCGAAGAAATGAAGGGCGTCGTGCCCGGCACCTTCTGCTGCGCAGTCGTTCCTGTGTACCCTTCCGGTGTCAGCGTTCCCGAATACGCGAACTGCCGAACTCCCGCCGGCGTCTCCGCAGTCGTCGGCGTGACGCCGAGATACGCAGATCCGTTGTAGTACGCCGCTGTGCCGAAAATCTCATACGAGTTGATGTTCGCGTTATACGTGCCGCTCGGGTCCGTGCAGCTCGATGGATACGGCGCCGACAAGTCCGACTCGAACCACAAGGTTTGCGTCGCGCCCGCGTCGTTCGGCTGCTCGTGCCCCAGGTTCGCCGCGTTCAGCAGATACATCTTTCCCGTCTTGCCACCCGCCAGCAACTCCGATGTCCCCGGAATCAGCAGCAGTCCACCGGCTGCGAGATCGGCATCATTGCAGCCCATGTATCCGTAGTCCGCGGGCGTGAACGAGTCCTCGAGCTGCAGCGTCGGGCTGAACTTCAGAACCGAATCGCTCCACGCCGTCTGCCCGTCCCACGGTCCATTGCCGGTTGCGACATAAATGTTGCCGGCGCTGTCCGCCACCGGACCGCCCGCGCCCATCCAGATACCGCCGGCGCTGGCATACGTGCCGAAACCGCTCAGGTTGGGGCTGGAATTAAACACGCCCACCTGCTGCAGACTCTGCGCGTTGTAGGCCAGCAGCCAGCCGGTGGAGCATCCGCCAAATCCGATGTAGACGTTGCCGTTGGCCAGCAGCAGAGCCGCGCGCTGCACGCAGGTCATGTTCAGCGACACGACGCCATTGCTCCCGCTCGCATTGCTGCCCGGAACCGAAGCCTGCAGCGTCACCGGGCCGCCAAATTTCTGCGCGCCGGTCGTGATGTCCAGGGCATTCAGCCGGAACGACGCACTGCCGTTGCTGGTGTTCACTTGGGCCGACACCAGATAGATCGTGTTCGTCGACGGATCGATGACCGGCGTCGAGGTCACTCCCAGCATCGGCTTGATCGCCCCCGAGGTGATCGGACTCTCGCCGGACTTCAGCAGCGACGTGTGCCACAGCGGTGCGCCCGTCCCATAGCTGTCCGCGTCAAAGGCATAGACGCTGTCATTCTCCGTCGCCGCGTAGAGCACGTCATGCGTGCTGCCGCTGATCGACACATTCGACATCAGCAGCGGCTCCCCGTAGACGTAGCCATCCACCAGGTACGAAAACAGCTTGCCGAAGTTCTGCGAGTTCACTGTGTTCGGACTCAGAGCGCTTTCATGCGCATTGAGTCCGCTGCGGTTGTTGTCCATGTGCCAGGTCAGCACATTGGCCGTGCCCCCGCCAGTTCCCCCGCCGCCTCCGCCGCTCACGGTTATATTGACGGGCGTCGTCAGCGCGCCTCCGCAGTTATCCCATTCCTGGACCACCGTGTTGTAGCTGCCCGGCGCCAGCGTCAGCGACGTGTTCAGGCTGCTGCCGTTCACCTCGTAATCCAGCTGATTGTTAACGTAGATCCCCATCGAGGCCACGCCCGCCGAACAGCTGCTCGGAGCCGTCGCCGTCGCCTTGTATGTCACCGGCGACGTGACCGTGCTGTTGTTGGCCGGAGACGTGACCGTCACTCCCGGCGTGCCGCCCCCGCCGCCTCCGCCACTCGTCACCGTAATCGGAACGTCGGTCTTCGCCGAGCCGTTGCAGTTATCCCAGTCCTGCACCACCGTGTCGTAACTGCCCGGAGCCAGCGTCAGCGTCGTGTTGAGACTGCTGCCGTTCGCGACGTACTGCAGTCGACTATTGACGTAGATTCCTATCGCCGACACGCCGCCCGAACAACTCGTCGTCGCGCTGGCCGTATACTGCACCGGCGAAGTCACCGTGCTGTTCGGCGCTGGAGAGGTCACCTTAACCCCTGACTGCGCAGGTCCGCTGCTCACCGTGATCGGAACATCCTTCGTGCCCGAGCCGCCGCAGTTATCCCAGTCCTGCACCACCGTGTCGTAGCTGCCCGGAGCCAGCGTCACGGTCGTGTTCAGGCTGTTCCCGTCCGCCACATACTGCAGCTGGCTGTTGACGTAAATCCCCATCGAGGCCACGCCGCTGGCGCAGCTCGAGGTCGCAGTCGCCCGATACGAGACCGGCGAGGATACCGTGCTGTTGGGAGCCGGCGAGGTAACCGACACTCCGGAGGCAGGCGCCGTGCCCACCGTAATATTCACCGCCTGCGTGTCTGCCCCTCCGCAGTTGTCCCACTCCTCCACGACCGTGTAGTACGACCCGGGAGCAAGGCTCAGCGTGGTGTTCAGGCTGTTGCCGTTCACTACGTACTGCAGCTGATTGTTGACGTAGATTCCCATCGACGCCACGCCCGACCCACACGTCGAGCTGGTCGCGGTGGCGACGTACTGAACCGGAGAGCTAACCGTTGAATTATTCGCCGGGCTCGACACGGTGACCGTGGCGAAGGCGGGCGCAGCAATGCCTGTGATCGCTGCAAGGAGGGTGAATACGCGCTTCATCAGTGCTCATTTCCAGCGTGCGTGGGGGGAATTCGATCCTTGCGGCAATCGCCCGGTGGGTCTGGGGTCCTGCATTACACTTGGATGCGTAATAGCTAAAACCTTAGCATTACCATTCCGTTAATAGCAACCCGACAACCAGGGCCGCAGCCCGCGAAGAGACTCTTCCCCGCGCCTGGAGAAGTGTTCCTCTCCGTTTATATTCCGGGACTTGCTCCCTCACATTTCGTGCTCGCCGCTTTCACCCGTGGCCGCCCTCAGCGCTTCCCGTGCGGCTCGTACTGGAAGCACTGCTCCAGCGACACCCCCAGCACCATCGCCACCTTGAACGCCGTCTCGAGGCTCGGCGAGTACTTGTCCTGCTCGATCGCGATCACTGTCTGGCGCGTCACCCCCACGCGATCCGCAAGTTCCTGCTGCGTCATATTCCGCGCGCTCCTCAGCTCCCGGATCTGATTCCGTATCGCTGGCATCAGAGCGCTCTCCGGTAGGCGATGATCTGCGTCGCCGTTTTCGTGATATCCGCGATCACAAGAATCCCGAAAAACACGCTCAGGAAGTGCAGACCCATCATCCGGTTGTCCATGTGAAGATGGCCGACGGTCGCGTGGAACCACAGCATCGCCAGCCCCAGCGCCATCAGCGACACGAACGTGAGATAGCCGGCCCGATACCCGCGCAGCTCAATCAGGCGGTCTCGCTCGTCCGTAACGCGATGGCGCGTGAATCCCGCAATGATCGACTGCAGAATGATCTGCAGCACGATGATCGCGACAATCATCCCCGCCACCTTGTTCACTGAATTTTGCCGGTGCAGGAAGAAATAGGGTCCATACACCACCAGTTCCGCCACCAGTGATGCGTAAAGCGACTTCTCCCGGTAAGAAAGGCTCATCGCGCAGCCTCCATGTCAAAAATACTTAACATGGCAAACATAGCGCGGTTCGCGGTTGATGTCAAATATCCTTTACATGCCGTTGAGGCAGCTCAGCGGGAAAGTCAGCGAAGGCGCAGCAACAACCGGCTCCTGCGCGATCGGGCGCAAGCCGCTACATGGCAACCTGCGCCCTCAATCCGCTCCGAATTCTCCTGGCCCAGTGTGGTTCCGCGCGTGCCTCACCTCACCTGGAACGTCAGCGTGTGTGTCGTTGGATCGGAGCCCGCCGTAAATCCCAGCGCGTAGGTGCCGGTCGTCAACCCGGTGGTTTGCAGGTTGAAGATGTACCCTCCGGTTGTGCCCAGCGTCGGGTCGAACCGGAAGTTTCCGTCCGGATTCGACGAGCCGGGACTCTCCAGCACCGCCGACGCACTCGTCGATACCTGCGTCAGCGAGACCGCCTGCACCACCACCGCGGACGTCGACACATCGTTGCCATTACTGTCGCATAGAGCGATCCGGATCGGCACCGTGCTTCCGCTCTGCACCGATCGCGTGTTGTCGAACAGCAGGCAAATCCCGTACGCCACCGAATACGTGCTCGAACCACTCGATGCATTCCCCACGTTATCTTTGGCGTTCACTGTGAACGTGTGCGAGCCCACTGTTGTCGTGTCGAACTTCGCCCCGGTCGCCACCGGCCCGGTGCAGGTCTGCACGCCCGAGCCGCCATCCTGGCACTGGTAGTTCGCAGCCAGGGAACTATTCAGCAGGTACGTCGTACTCCCCGCTGGGGCGCTGATCGAGATCCCCGGCGCCTTCATGTCGATCATGATTCCGGTGATCGGCCCCGCGGTCGCGCAGTTATTCGCCTTGTCGCACACCGGATGCGAACCGGTCGAGGCGTTTGCAGTTTCTGTGCCTGCCCCTACCGATGTGGACAGCGTGAAGCTCGCATCCGCTGCATTGGCCAGCCCCGAACCTGAATCGCTCGCCGTGCAGGCAATCGTCACGTTCGTCGCCTGCCAGCCCGCCGGCGCAGCGCCGCACTGGATCGTGGGCGGCTGCGTGTCCGGAGCCGAGCCGGTGATCTGCTGCTTCAGCGCATCGTAGTCGCTCTGCGAAAACGCCGACGTCGTGGCGGTGTTCGCATCGAAGGTGATCACCGTCTGCGCCAGATAATCGCCGAGCGTTCCGCTGCTCGCAGGTGTGACCGTGACCTCGCCCGAATCCAGATACACCGTCGCGTTCTGCGGCGTCACGTTGGCGATCAGTTCCGTTCCGCGTATTCCAATGGCGCCAGCCGGGACGTGGATATCGATGTCGTGGTTCGGCTGTTGGCCGATCAACCCGGAAACGTAGTTGAAGACGCCAGACAGGAAGCCGTACCGCGCCATACCTGTCTGGTTCGTCGGGTCATAGAAGTACTGGTCGATCGTCAGCCTCGATGAAGTCCCCACGTGCAGAATCGTATTGTCGTTCAGCAACGCACAAAGCTGCGAGCCTGCCCCGGTGCTGATCACCTCCCCCATGAAGAGAGGCATGCCGACCGTGACAGGCACAGGCTGGCCGCCTGGCGACGTAATCGTGGCGCTGCCCTGCACGCAGGTAACGGTGCCGATTTGATCCGATGGGCTGAGGGTGAGTGTCACCGACAGAGTCGCGGTCGTCGATTGGCCGGTGTCGGCGTTCGCGCTCACTCCGCCGATCAGATCGTATGTGCCCGGCTGTAAGAGCAGCGTGCCGGTATGCACCGTGACCTCGTCGTCGTTGCCCGAACCCGACGTGTCGCTGATGGCGAAGTAAACGTTGGCGTTGTTCTGGTTGTTGCCCTGAACTACGCCTCCGCCCGGGCTGCCGGCGCGCAGCGATGCGGATCCACCATACCCTCCATAGGGTGCGCCCAAACCGCCGCTGGGCGTGAACGAGGCGTCCATCTCCACATAGCTCGGCTGGGTGAGAGTGAACTCATAATAGGTGCCGCTTTGACCCACCGCTGCGTGTAATGAGCCCACGTGCGGATCGGCAGGAGGTGTCGCGCTGGCTGTCGCCGTAGCCGTGAACGAAATTCCGGAATTCGACGAGCCGAGGACGTTAGCATTGACGCTGGCGCTCGCCGTGCCGATGTGATCGGCGGCGTAGCCCGTCAGGCTGTCAAACGGTGGAGCGCTGATCGACGTCCCCGTGCCGCTGACGGAGCCGCCCGGAGTTTGCTTCAGGGTCGCGCAGCAGTCCTGAATCGTTGCCTGGCTGGTCAGTTGCGGGCCCGAATACGAATTGGCCTGTCCATGCGCCAGGGCGCGAACCACAAACACGAGCAGCAGACACACGTATACCGGCGTTTTCCTCATGACGTTTCCTCGAGTCCGGAGATCTGGAGATTCCTTCACTCCGCATTGCGTCAAACGCCGGCCAAAACTGTCACGCCGCTCGATGAATTTTTATGTCGTTGTAGAGGAGTACCGAGACGGCTCATCGCGCGTGCCGCCGGTCTGGCATAGCTCCGCCGCAACAGCGGGAAACCGCACGGATCAGCGGCCCGCCGAGCCTTTCTATTGCTGCTTCTGCGTTGCTTCGACGACCTTCTTCCCCTTCTTCGGGATGGTCACCGACCACGGCTCCGAAGGTCCGCTCTCGTGCCCCTGCGCGTCCACGCTCCGGATCGAATACGAGTATGCGGCGCCGCGCTCGGCCGTCTTGTCCGTATACGTTGCTGCGTGCACCAGATCCTTATTGATCTTCACCCACGCCGACGACCCTGCATCGGTGCGGTACACGTTGTAGCCCACCACGGCGTCGCTTGATTTCGCCGGTGGCTGCCAGTGGAGCACCACACTCACGCCGCCCTGCAGCGCCATCGCCGCCGCCAGAATTCCCGCCGAAAGAATGGACAGCCTCATCGTCCAGGCCTCCTCACCGTCCCAGATTGTAAACTCGCCCGCAAACGACGGCGAGGGCCTGTCCAAAGCCTGCCTACCTACCCTTGACATCCTATACATAGGTGAACTAGGGTTCCGAAATGAGCAAAGCAGACCTTTTGCCCGGGACGCTCGATCTCTTGATCCTCACCACTCTCAAGCGAGCGCCGTTGCATGGATACGGGATCGCACAATCCATCAAACGGGTCACCGACGAGGTCCTCACTGTCGAAGAGGGGTCTCTCTATCCCGCTCTGCAGAGGCTGCTTCTGCAGGGTTGGGTCAAGGCCGAATGGAAGGTGACCGAGACGAATCGTCGGGCGCGCTATTACGCGCTCACACCGGCAGGACGAAAGCAGCTGGGTATGGAGGTTTCCAAATTCGAGCAGATGATGGCGGCGATCGGACGGGTGCTGGCCGACGCCGGGGAGGCGTGATGAGCGCCATCGGCCGGGGGTGGCGCAAGCTCGCCGTCCTGCTCCGGTCCGAGCGCTTCGGCGGCGACCTCGACGAGGAGATGCAGTTCCATTGCGAGCAACTGGTGCGGGAACTGCGGGAGCAGGGGATGTCGCCCGAGGAGGCGCGCTGCGCGGCCATCCGGCAGTTTGGAAACCTCACCCGCCTGCGAGAGAGGAGCCACGATGTGATGGGATTCCGCCTGGAAACCGTGGCGCAGGACCTTCGTTTCGCGCTTCGGCAATTGCGGCGCAGCCAGGGATTTGCCGTGACGGCGGTGCTGATGCTGGCTCTCGGCATGGGCGCCAGCGTGGCCATCTTCGCCTTTGTGGATGCCGCGCTGATTCAGCCGCTGCCCTACACGCAGCCGAACCGGCTGGCGGACGTGACCGAGAGCCTCGCGCTCTTTCCACGCGGAAATCTGTCGTATCAGGATTATCTCGACTGGAAGCGCATGAACAAATCGTTCTCCTCCCTGGCGGCGTACCACGGCACCAATGACTTGCTGCAGGGCCCAAACGGTACGGTAATTGTCTCGGGCATGCAAACCAGCGCGGAGTTTCTGCGGACCCTCGGCGTGCAGCCGGCAATGGGGAGAGATTTTAATCCCGGAGAAGATTCTCCGAACGCGCCCGCCACGCTGCTGCTGACCTGGAGCGGATGGCAGAAATGGTTTGGCGGACGCAAAGACGTCGTAGGGCAGACAGTGCAGTTGAGCGGAGAACCCGCGACGGTGATCGGGCTGCTGCCGCGGAGCTTTGTCTTTGCGCCGGGAGGCAAACTCGAATATCTCCGGGCCCTGCAGCCGCGAAACGAATGCATGAAACGGCGGAGCTGCCACAACCTTTACGCCGTGGGCCGGCTGAAGGACGGCGTATCGCTGGCGGCTGCGCGCGACAACATGAAGGCCATTGCCGCGCAGCTCGAGAAAGAGTACCCGGACTCAAACCGCGGGCAGGGAGCCAGTGTCATGCCGCTGGCGCAGGCCATCACCGGCGATATCCGCCCCATTTTGCTGGTGCTGCTTTGCGGTGCCGGGCTGCTGCTGCTGATTGCTTCTGTCAACGTGTCCAATCTGTTGCTGGTCCGCGCTGAAAAGCGGCGCAGGGAAATGGCGGTGCGCGGCGCGCTGGGCGCTTCGTGGCGCAGGCTGGTTCGGCAATATGTGACAGAGGCCGCTTTGTTGGCGGCTGCGGGATTCGCGCTGGCGCTGCCCCTTGCCGATACAGCCATGCGCTTACTCCGGAGCATGATCGCGAAAGACCGCCTGGATGCGATGCCTTATCTGCAGGGACTCGGATTGACGCCCCATGCGTGGCTGTTCGCTGCGGCGGTCGCAATGCTGGCAGCGGCGCTTTTCAGTGTGCCGCCGATCCTGCGGCTGCCGGCTGAGCATCTGCGCGAGGATCTGAACGAAGGAGGCCGCGGCAGCGTCGGCCGTGTGTGGAAACGGCTCGGCGGCCATCTTGTCATCGCGGAGCTGGCCATCGCCGTGGTTCTGGTGGCCGGCGCCGGTCTGCTGGCCAGGAGTCTTTGGCGGATGCTGCACGTAGAGCTGGGATTCGAGCCCGATCATCTCGCCATGCTCAGCGTTGAGCTGCCTGAGGTGGAGTATCCCAGGCCCGAGCAGCAGGCGGCAGCGACCCAGGCGATTCTGGACCGCGTGCGCATGCTTCCCGGTGTGCAGGCAGCGGCAGCCTCGACCTTGCCTCCGGTCGGGTGCAACTGCAACACCGACTGGATTCGCTTCGTGGGCAAGCCTTACAACGGCGTCCACAATGAGGTGAATGACCGCCAGGTCAGTGCCGATTTCTTCACTACGATTCGAGCGCAGCTGGTGTGCGGTCGCTTGTTAACGCTGGCTGACGATGCGCGGCATCCGAAGGTGGTCGTCATCAATGAGGCTCTGGCCCAGAAGTATTTCCCCGGTGAGGATCCAATCGGGCAAGTGATCGGTGACACGGATCTGAAGCAGGATTCGCTGCGAAAGATTGTTGGCGTGGTGGCCAACATCCGGGACGCCGCCCTGGATTCCGGAATGTGGCCGGCGGAGTACGAATCTCTCGCGCAGGATCCGGATACTTATTTCACTCTGATGGTGCGGACTGCGGGCGATCCAAAGGCCTTGCTTCCGGAGATGGCCGCCGCCATCCGGCAAATCAATCGCTCAGCCGGCATCGAGCAGGAGACGACCATGGAGGCTCGAATCCACGATTCGGGCACCGCATGGCTGCACCGCTCGGCAGCATCGCTGGTGGGCGGATTTGCTGCTCTCGCGCTGTTGCTGAGTGTGATCGGACTCTATGGCGTCATTGCGTATTCCGTCAGCCAGCGGACGCGCGAGATCGGAGTGCGCATGGCGCTGGGGGCGCAGCGCGGCGCCGTCCAGTCCATGATCCTGCGTGAAGCTGGTTGGCTGGCGGCGCTGGGAATTGTGGTTGGGCTGGGATGCGCGATCGCCGCAGCCAGTCTGATGAAAAGCCTGCTCTTCGGTGTCCGCGCGTGGGACATCTCGACCCTCGCCGCAGTAGCCGCCGTGCTCGCCCTTTCCGCGCTGCTGGCCAGTCTGTTGCCGGCGCGCCGCGCCGCCGGCGTGAATCCGGTGGAGGCGCTACGGTCCGAGTAGGCTGAACGCCTCAGGCGGAGGTCAATTGGGCAATGCTCGCCGCTCTCCCGGCCGCCAGTTCAGAATCACATTCACAGCCGTGGTCTCCTGCGATTTGTCCGTGATAATCAGGAACCGCTTGCCGTCCGGAGCAACATCCCAGCTCATCGGCCCGGTGCGGATGCCTGTATCCACCATCTCCGTGTCGAAGAGCGCCTGCGGCGTGCCCGATTCGAACGACGGGCTGGTGCTGACGTCGGCGGCCATCATCTTCCAGTCAGGCGAAATGTAGAACAATTCTTTCCCGTCGCGCCGCCAGCGAGGCATCACTCCGCCGCCGCGTGACACCATCCATCTCCCGCCGTTCTGTGCAGGCGGGAAGGGAATCACGTAAATCTCGCTCTGACCCGATTCGTTCGACGTGTACGCCACCCAGCGCCCATCGGGCGAAAATTGCCCCTGGTCTTCCGTGGCGGACGTCTGCGCCAGAACCAGCGGACGCGCCCCCGGCTGTTCTACCGGCAGCGCAAACAGGTCGGCTCCCGTTCCCGGATGAATCTGCGCATAAATAAGGTAGCGACCATCCGGCGACCAGCTCTTTGGAACCGCCAGAGTCTGCGACGCCAGCAGCAGTTTCTCCGGGCCTTCACCATTCGCAGCTTTCTCGTCGATGCCGCCCTGTCCGTTATACGCCACGTATCGCTGATCGGGTGACCACGCTGGATTCATCCCGCCCGATAACCCCACCGTCAATCGGGTCCTGAGCTCTCGTCCGAACTCCAGGATTGTGATCTGCCCTCCCGGATCTCCAACCAGCCGCTTGCCGTCCGGCGAAATCATCACCACGCCGCCCGCATCGCCGATCGCGCCCAGGTTCCTCCCCTGCCGATCCCGCCACACATACTGCGATTGCCTGAGCGGACCCGAAACCCAGGCCAGCGTTCCATTGTAAGAAGAAGCCGCCAGCGAGCCGTAGGTTGAGCCCATAGCCACTTGCTGCGCCACCGGGAACGGGTCGCCTGCCGCTGCCAGGCGCTTCATATCAAAGGGCAGCGCCATCAGGGTTCCGGCCCGTGTGAACAAGATCGCTCCCACGCTGCTCCCCGGCGGCGGCCCCACGATTTCCGCTCGCGTCGCGTCGGGCAGGATGCGCCGTGCCTCCGTTCCGTCGATGGAATCGAGCCACACTCCAGACTCGGCTGTGTCCCGCATGCGGGCGCGAGTCCCCACGTAATGCCGCCCATCCGGCAGAAATGCGGGATAAAGCTCCGTCACCGCGGCATGCCCCGGCAGCTTCGACAGCGCGCCGCCCGCATCCGAGACACGCAGCACCTGATCCAGAGCGCCAATCAGGATGTCGCCGTTGCCATTCCACGTTCCCCCGACGGCCGCGAGCGCGTCGCACAGCGTCTGCACCGGCCCGCCCGATCGGTCGATCTTCTTCAGCCGCGCATCGGCAAAGAACGCGATGAACCGGCTGTCCGCCGACCAGAATGGATCGGTTGCGTTATCGGTCCCCGCCAGCGGCGTCAGTTCAGCCGCTTCCAGCGCCCGAACCCAGATCTGCTGCTTCCCGTCCTTCACCAGAACCACCGCGACCGAACGCCCATCCGGAGAAACCGCAACCGAACGCACCAGTGACTTTTCGGGAAGCAAAAGGCTCGCGCGCGTCACCGGCTGCTGCGTCGCCGATGCTCCGCGAAAATACAGGAACCCAAGCGCCGCCAGCAGAAGCACAACCGCCGCCACGGCCGCGCTCAGCAGCGCCTTGCTGGACGCCGCCGCAGGTGCAGCCGGCGCCTGCGCAATCGACTCCAGCTCCCACTGGAGGTCGCGCGCGCTTTGCCAGCGTTCGTCCGGATCGGCTTCGAGACACCTGCGGATCACCCGTTCCAGCGCCGGCGGCAAATCGGTGGGGAATTTCGAATACCGCCCCGTCGCCATTTCCGCCAGCATCAGCCCCAGCGCGTAGATATCCCCTCGCTCGTCGGCTGGCTTTCCCTCGGCGCGCTCGGGCGGCATATACGCAGGCGTGCCGATCACGTATCCCGGCTGCGTCAGCATCGGATCGCTCGGCGTCCGCGCCAACCCGAAATCCAGAACCTTGATGCCCGTCTTGGTCACCATCACGTTCGTCGGCTTCAGATCCCGATGCACAATGCCGCGCGCGTGTGCGACGGCCAGCGCTTCCGCAATCTGCGCTC
>DATGJK010000498.1:0-2475 GCA_035295245.1 Acidobacteriaceae bacterium | reverse complement strand
AGGTGGTCGTTGACGGGAACCCCGCCATATCCGCCGAGAAGTACATTGCCGGTGTTCAGATCGAGGAGGCGCAGCCCTTTGCCGTTGTCACTGGTTCCGAAGGGGTAGTACTCCCAGCGAAGGCCGAGCGTGAGCGTGAGTACAGGAGTAAGCTGCCACTGGTCCTGGGCGAACCATGCCCATTCGGACCAACGCAGCGCATTGGGATTGAAGAGGGCTCTCGCCTTGCCGGTGCCGCTGGGCAGACCGAGTAGAAAATCAGCCCACGAATTCTGCCAGCTGGGCGTAGTGCCCTGCAGCGAGGTGACATAGCCGTTGAACTCGAACGAGCCGCGTGGCTGCTGGAAGGTGCCGCCCTGCGGCTGGAAGTGGTTAATCTGCGAGTGGTTCCACTCGATGCCGCCCTTCATTGCGTGCTTCGCTTTGTTCCAGCTGAGGTTCAGGTTCGTGACAAACTGCTGATCGCGAAACAGGAAGGGATTAGCAGGCTGGGCATTGCCCATGCTGGCGATGATCTCGTTGCTCGTTCCGGGAGGCGCACTGCCGGTGGGGAAGACAAAGCCCGGAAGACCGTAATAGAGAGCCGGATCGCCGGGCGCTCCCACGTTGTTGGTTCCCGGGATCTTCAGATCGTTCAGGCCCTTGGCGGAGGTGAGATCGAATGTCGAACCCAGGCGCTGGCGAGTGAATCCGAAGTTCCAATCCAGCAGAAGACTTGGGGAGAACGCGTAGGTCGTGCCGAGGCCGATGTTCTGCACCAGACCAGGCGCCTGACCCAACTGGCCCCCGTTGGTAGCATCACCGACGGCCGGTCCGAGCAGAGGAGGATCGAAGATCAGGCTCTTCGAGAAGCTGTACCGGCCGAAGACGGTCGACTTCTGAGCGGGCACCCAGTTGATCTTGTAGTCGGAATTTTCACGGTTGGAATACGCGGTCGAACTGCCGGCGAAGTTCGCCTGACCATTGGCGGTTTGCGTCTCCTGGGCAATGTCGGTTTGCAGGAGCTTGACCATGGCCGCAGCGGCAGGATCGATGCGGCTGGGGCAGATCACGTTCGCTTGTCCATTGCAGGAGATCTGCGTCTTGCCGGCCCCGTGCGTGTCGCCGGTGGCGGGATCGTAAATGACGGGATTGCCGGAGAGACCGCGGAAGTCGCCCGCTGCCATCGCTGCGGTCGGTAGAGTACGGACGTCCGGTCCCGCCTTCTGACGCTGGGTAGTGCGTTCGAAATCGGCGAAGAAGAACAGTTTGTCCTTCACAATCGGGCCACCGATCTCGCCGCCATACTGGTGCTGGATGTTGACGTTCTTCTTGAGCCCGCCCTGGAAGTAATTCAGGGCCTGGAAATGCTGGCTGGTATAGAACTCGTGCACACCGCCGTGGAAGTTATTGGAGCCCGATTTGATTTCGACGTTCACCGCGGCGCCGCCGGCAGCGCCCTGCTCGGCCAGGAAGTTGTTGGTTGCCACCTGCGTGTTTGCGATCGCATTCGCCGGCGGAACGTAAGCGACGTTGGCCGGCAGCCAGGGATAAGCGTCCTGCACGCCGTCAATGCGCCAGTCGATGCTCTGATTCGACTGGCCATTGATGTTCGCGTTGATAGCGCGCTGCGGATTGCCGGCCTGAGAATTCGTCTCTGCTGGCAAGCCCGCTCCGGGTACGACGATCAGCAGGCTCTGGAAATTGCGCCCCTGACTGCCAAAGGTCGGCAGGTTTTCGATCTGCTGGGAAGTAATGTCGGTATGCACATCGGCGTTATCCGTTTGCAGAATCGGCGCCTGGGTGGTGACGATGACCTGCTGCGTGGCGCTTGCCACCTTGAGCTGCGCATCGAGGCGAGCCGTCTCGTTTACCGTTACCTGAACTCCGGCTGTCTGCTGGCTGGCAAAGCCCTGTCCGGTGATGGTGACTTTGTACGAGCCCGGCTGAAGGGCGTTGAAGCGGTAGATGCCCGCCGAGTCGGTCGTCGCCGTTGAGGTGACACCAGTCTGCATGTTTTGGGCAGTCACGTTTGCGCCGGGAATGACGGCGCCGCTGGTGTCGGTCACGGTGCCGGTCAGGCTGCCGTAAAGCAAGCTCTGGGCGTGCGCCGCTGTTGCTGTGCACAGGTAGGCGAGGATTGCGGCGATCCAGAGAAATCGTGTGTGGCTGCTGAGTCGAAAGCTGGCAAGGGTTGCGTCTGGCCGGTCCGTCATACGTTGTCTCCAGAAAAATGTTTTCGTTCCCGACTTGTTCTGCCGACGTGAGTGCAAAAGCGCAGTGAGCCCGGAAGGTAACGAGTTTCTTCTCCGCGTGGCAGGCGGTTCGATGGCGCCCGCGGAGATATTTAATATTGGTCCCGAACTATAGTTGCAGCGAACGATACCTGTCAACCGACGTGGAATCAGTGTCTCGCGTTCCGGTACAGGAGGAGCGGATGCAATTCGGATTGCGGCAGATGCCCAGAACTACCTGGCGCACCTTGGCTGTTTGTCA
>DATGJK010000497.1:0-2037 GCA_035295245.1 Acidobacteriaceae bacterium | reverse complement strand
CGTATCAGTATCCGCAGCTTGCGGTGGATGCTTCCCATCCGCGCTTCTCCGTCGATCACAACCGCTGCGTCCTGTGCACGCGCTGCGTCCGCGTTTGCTCGGAGATTGAAGGAGCGAACACCTGGGGCGTGATGGGCCGCGGAGGCGAGTGTCTGGTGATCACCGATCTCAAAGAACCGTGGGGGCAGAGCGAAACCTGCACCAGCTGCGGCAAATGCGTGCAGGTGTGTCCCACCGGCGCGCTTCTGGAGAAGAGTCGAGCGGGCAGCAAGGTGCGCAAGCATCCGGACTTCCTGCCCTATCTGCGCATCATGCGGGAAGGAGAGCAGCTATGACCGACATCAGGACGCTCGCGACGGTGTGGCTCGACGGGTGCTCCGGCTGCCACATGTCTCTGCTCGACATGGATGAGCGCCTCATCGAGCTGAGCAGCCAGTTCCAGCTCGTTTACAGCCCCCTGGTCGACCGCAAAACCTTCCCCGACCACGTCGACGTCACGCTGGTGGAGGGCGCAGTGGCCAGCGAGGATGACCTGAAGAAGATCCGAAAGATCCGCGAGCACACGCGCGTTCTTGTGTCGCTGGGGGACTGCGCGCTGACGGGCAACGTCTCGGCCATGCGCAACGCCTGCGGGCCGAAGCCGGTGCTCCTTCGCGTCTACGAGGAGAACGCCGACCTGCAGAAGCAGATCCCGACCGTTGGCGTGCCGGCGCTGCTCGATCGCGTGCGGCCGGTGCATGAAGTCGTTCCCGTCGACGTCTTCGTGCCCGGCTGCCCGCCCTCTGCAGACACCATTTTCACTGTGCTTTCGGAATTGCTGGCAGGCCACGTTCCCACGCTGGGCGGCGTCGCCCACTTCGGCTGAGAGGAGACGTCAATGTCCCGCACCATCGTTATCGATCCGGTCACGCGACTGGAAGGCCACGGCAAGATCACGCTGCAGCTCGACGAAGCCGGCATCGTGCAGGACGCCACGTTCCACGTCACCCAGCTGCGTGGCTTCGAGAAATTCTGCGAGGGCCGACCCTTCTACGAGATGCCGAACATCACGGCGCGCATCTGCGGCATCTGCCCGGTCAGTCACCTCATCGCGTCATCGAAGGCATGCGACGCTATCCTCGCCGTGCAGATTCCGCCCGTCGCGGCGAACCTGCGGCGCATTCTGAATCTGGCGCAGCTTATCCAGTCGCACGCACTCAGCTTCTTCTACCTCTCCTCCCCGGATCTGCTGCTCGGCATGGATGCCAATCCCGAGGAGCGGAGCATCCTGCATATCGCGCAGAGCCATCCGCAGATTGGCGCCGATGGCGTGGCCCTCCGCCAGTTCGGCCAGCGCATCATTGAGCTGCTGGCCGGCAAACGGATCCATCCTGGGTGGACGGTGCCGGGCGGCGTCAACGAGCCGCTCAGCGAAGAGAAGCGCGACCAGATTCTCGCCCTCATCCGTCCGGCCATTGCTGCGATCCTGCGTACGCTCCTCTGGTTCAAAGACGCCATCCAGAAGTTTTCCGCCGAGATCGAGGTCTTCGCCAATTTCCCCACGCTCTTCATGGGACTGATCGACGACCGCGGCCTCGCCGAGTATTACGACGGCCACTTGCGCGTCATCGATTCAGAAGGCAACATCATCGCCGGCGAGCTGGAGCCCGCGCGCTACCAGGAAATCATCGGGGAAGCCGTCGAGCCGTACAGCTACATGAAGTTCCCCTACTACAAGCCGCTCGGCTATCCGAGGGGCACCTACCGCGTGGGGCCGCTGGCGCGCCTAAACCTCGCCGGCCGCTGCGATACGCCGCTGGCGGATCAGGAGTGGCGCGAGCTCCGCGAACTCTCGCCGCGGCCGCTGCTCAGTTCCTTCTACTATCACTACGCTCGGCTGATCGAGATCCTGCATGCGGCGGAAAAGATCGAGTCGCTGCTTGCCGACCGCGGCATCCTCGACAAACATGTGCGCGCCACCGCTTCCGTGAACAATCTCGAAGGCGTCGGCATCGCCGAGGCGCCGCGCGGCACGCTGATCCATCACTACAAGGTTGA
>DATGJK010000496.1:0-6287 GCA_035295245.1 Acidobacteriaceae bacterium | reverse complement strand
GCATACCACTACTTCAATGATGAAGGCGTAGACCTTTTACAGCGCGCCACGGAAGCGGCACGCTATTACCACGCGGTCCTCGAACCTGGACGTGAAATCCCGCTATTCGCTTACACGCTTGGTCCTGAAGTTCCCAGGTATACTGCGCTAAAAGTAGATTGGCTGGGACGCGACTTCCAGAGGGACGAGAGCCGCATCGAATCCGCGGCTTTTTCGGGAACCGTTATGATCAATGCTCGCCTCCTCGCCAAAATGCCCTTCTGGGACTCGGCAGCACTCCGCGACAAGGTTCCTGACGAACGATTCGGAAATCTGCTAATCTTTCGTGGTCCCTGCACCTGCGGCAGTCTTCGCGCCCAGCTTCTCTATACCGAGGCCCTCGCAAGGATATTCACCGAAAATCCGGATCTCCCCGGCGCCGAGCGGCTGCTGCGCGGGTCGATCCGCCTCGACCCCAGCCCGTTCTTCATCTATATCGATCTGGGAAACCTGTTATTGAGACGCAGAGCCCGCGAAGATGCCCTGACGACATATTCCGAAGCGCTGAAGCGCGTCCCGGGAAACCCCGCCATCAGCCGATCCATCGAAGAACAGATTAACCGGGTCAAGTCTGAACCGCTCGACCGGGTGCCTGAACTCCGCGATCCGTTCCTGGAGTGATTTTGTGCGAGCGCAGCGCGATCTTTGATAGAGCCGATAAGTTCTCGCTGAGCGCACAATCGCCAAGTCACTCACTGACTCACCGTAATGGGTGTATTACCGGCAACTCGGAAATTACGACTCCGGGTGAGCGGGAAAAGCAACCGCAAAGGCCATTCGAGTCGACTCGCTTCGCTCATCTTGCTGAGTCCGAGCAGAAACCGGGCGCTCAGGCGCTATTCCATGTCTCGAAATCGCGAGACATGGGCACCCGGATTTCTTTCACCGCAAGGAGGCGGCGAAGTCGCGCAGGGACTGGAGCGTTTTGCGGGCGGCGCCGGAGTCGATGGCTGCGGAGGCGCGGGCGACTCCTTCTTTGAGGTTCGCGGCGAGACCGGCGGCTTCGAGGGCGGCAGCGGCGTTCAGGAGGACGACGTCGCGTTTGGGTCCGCGCTCGGCTCCGGTGAGGATGGCTTCGAGAATGGCGGCATTGTCCTGCGGCGTGTCCCCGCCCTGGAGATGGCCGAGCGGCGCGTGGGCGAGGCCGGCGTCTTCGGGGTGGATGGAGACGTGCTCCGGCAACTGAGAAGCGCGGATGCGCACGGAGTCGGTTTCGGAGAGGGCAATCTCGTCGATGCCGTTGCGGGCGTGGACGACGCGTCCGCTGCGGATGCCCAGCAGCACCATGGCTCCGGCGACGGTGTCGAGTTTGTCGGCCGCGTAGACGCCCATGATCTGCACGGGAGCTCCGGCGGGGTTCGTCAGCGGGCCGGCGAGATTGAAAATCGTGCGGAAGCCGAGGGCGCGGCGAATCGGCTGGACGCGCTTCATCGCGGGGTGCAGCGCGGGGGCGTAGAGGAAGGTGAATCCGGTAGCGCGCAGGCAGGCGGCGGACTGCTCGGGGGTGAGAGCGACGGGCACGCCCATGGCCTCGAGGACGTCGGCAGATCCGCAGCGCGAAGTGATGCCGCGATTGCCGTGCTTGGCGACTTTGGCTCCGGCAGCGGCGGCCAGGAGCGCGGCTCCGGTCGAGATGTTGAAGGTGCCGCCGCCATCGCCGCCGGTGCCGCAGGTGTCGAGCAGGGCGGCACGCTCGAGATCCGTGAGCGGGATGGAAAGCGAGAGGGCGCGCATGGCTTCGGCAAAGCCGGTGAGCTCGTCGGCAGTCTCTCCCCGCGCAGCCATGGCGCTGAGCAGGCCGGCGATGGCAATGTCGGAGGCGGGATCAGGATCGCTGGTGAGGATCGCGTGCAGCGCGGAGCGTGCTTCGTCGCGGGCGAGGCTCCGGCGCGACTCGGCGACTTCCTTCAGCAGATCCTTCAGTGCGGGCATGGAATGAATCCATGCTAACTGAGGTGGGCGGGAAGCTCAGCAAAACGGACCCGGGGCTAAAGCCCCCTTACCGAGACACTGGTTTCCACGGCCTGAAGGCCGTGGCTTCTACCGCTGCCTCGCTGCGCGACGCCTAAGTTACTGCGATTCTTCGCTTCAGCGATCCCTCAGGGGGCTAAAGCCCAACAGATATTCAGTTTGCGGCACGGCTGAAGCCGTGCCCCTTCAAAGCGGCGAGCTTTCCGAACCCGGCGGAGCCGTGGCTTCTACCGCTGCCTCGCTGCGCGAGGCCTGGACACAGTGCGGCGGAGGCCACGACCCATTGCCGCAGCGACTCGCGAGGACATCAGTCGCCGGCCGGCGCTGGCTCGAGTCCTGGCTTGGCGGCTACAGCCGGTACGCGTTCCTCAAAGAATGCGTGATAGATGAGGCCAGCCAGCAAACCGCCAACGATCGGAGCGGCCCAGAACAGCCATAGCTGGCCGAGAGCCCATCCGTGGACGAAGAGCGCCTGGCTGGTGCTGCGGGCGGGGTTGACGGATGTGTTGGTGACCGGGATTCCCACGAGATGGATGAGGGTAAGAGAGAGGCCGATGGCGACACCGGCGAGCGCCTTTGGAGCGCGCGCGTCGGTGGCACCGAGGATCACGAGCAGGAAGAACATGGTCAGCACAACTTCAGCCACGAAGCAGGCCTGCAGCGAATAGCCGCCGGGGGAATGCACGCCGTATCCATTGGCTGCAAAGCTGCCGAGCACGAAGCCGGGCTTGCCGCTGGCGATGGCGTAGAGGACCGTAGCGCCGGCGGTGGCGCCGAGCACCTGGGCGACGATGTACGGCAGCAGGCGCGAAACCGGGAAGCGGCGTCCGACGGCGAGGCCGACGGAAACAGCGGGATTGAGATGGCAGCCGGAAATGTGCCCAATGGCATAGCACATGGTGAGCACGGTGAGTCCGAAGGCGAGAGCGACGCCGGCAAAACCGATGCCGAGGCTCGGGTAGGCGGCGGAGAGAACGGCGGCGCCGCATCCTCCGAAGACCAGCCAGGCGGTGCCGATGAATTCTGCGACAAGACATTTGCTGAGGTTCATGCTGTGCTCCTCTGCGGCACGCGATGCGTGCGGATTTCACGTCGACCGGAGGGCCCGAAGCGAGGGAGGGACAACCAGGAACGAGCTGCGCGCGTTTCCGGAAGCGAGCGCCAGTGTAGCGCATATCGGCTGCGGAGGGAGGTTCAATCCGCGCCGGTTTGCGGTGAGGAAAACACTCTGGTTACACTGGACATTCGGCTTCTGCGACCTGGAAATGCCGCAAGGGCGGCGGCGATGTGACCGATTCTTCCGACCTCAGCCTCTGCTGAGAAAACCTCAAACGCGTTTCTGCTGAAAATCTCTTATGAAAATTCACGAATATCAGGCGAAGGACATCCTGGCGAAGTATGGCGTCGCGGTGCCTCGGGGAGAGGTGTGCAACACGCTGGATGAGGCGCTGGACGTGGCGCGGCAGTTGTTTGCGAGCGGCGCCAAAGGCGTTGTGGTGAAGGCACAGATTCATGCCGGCGGGCGCGGCAAGGGCGGCGGCGTGAAGGTAGCGAAGACCCTGGATGAAGCCGAGCAGTACGCGAAGCAGATTCTGGGCATGCAGCTCGTGACGCACCAGACGGGGCCGCAGGGACAGAAGGTGCAGCGGCTGCTGATCGAGGAGACAGCGGCGATCGACCGCGAGCTGTATCTGGGCATTGTGCTGGATCGCGCGGCGGCGAAGCTGGTGTTCATGGCTTCGCAGGCGGGCGGCATGGAGATCGAAGAGGTCGCGGCGAAGGATCCGAAGGCGATCAAGAAGGTCTATATCGATCCGGCGGTCGGCTTCCAGGCTTACCAGGCGCGCGAACTGGCGTTTGCGCTGGGGCTGAAGCCGACGCAGATGGGCGAGGCGGTGAAGTTCATGATGGGGCTGTACCGGGCCTACATCGATACGGATGCTTCGCTGCTGGAGATCAATCCGTTCATCACGACGAAAGACGAGCGGCTGTTTGCGCTGGACTGCAAGATCAACTTCGATGACAACGCGATGTTCCGGCACAAGGATCTGAAGGAACTGCGCGACGTCGCCGAGGAGGATCCGCTGGAAGTGGAGGCGTCGAAGTATGCGCTGAATTACATCCGGCTGGACGGCAATATTGCCTGCATGGTGAACGGCGCGGGGCTGGCGATGGCGACGATGGACATCATTCAGTATGCGGGCGGGATGCCGGCTAACTTTCTGGATGTGGGCGGCGGCGCGAACCAGCAGCAGATCGAACACGCCTTCGAGATTCTGCTTTCGGACAAGAACGTGAAGGCGGTGTTCATCAATATTTTCGGCGGCATCCTGCGCGTGGATACGCTGGCGACGGGTGTTGTGGAAGCGGCGAAGAATCTGAAGGTGAAGGTCCCGGTGGTGCTGCGGCTGGAAGGGACGAATGTGGAGGAGGGGCGGAAGATTCTCAACGAATCCGGATTGAAATTCATCGTGGGCGAGACCATGCAGGATGCGGCGCAGAAGGTCGTTGCAGCGGCGAAGCAGTAGCTTTTAGCTCTTAGCTTTTAGCTTTTAGCTCTTAGCTTTTAGCTCTTAGCTTTTAGCTTTTAGCTTTTAGCTTTTAGCTGAAACCCAAGGAACGGAGCTGAATGGCTCAGAACTTCCAGGATTTGTTGGTTTGGCAGCGAGCAATGGAAATGACGATTGCAGTCTATCGGGCAACGCAGGCGTTTCCACGAGAAGAGATTTATGGATTAACTTCCCAACTGCCAGCCGTTTCCGTTGCGCGAGCAATATTGCAGAGGGAAGAGGCAGGATGACAAGGGGTAAGTTTCGGCAGTTTCTCGGGCTCGCTCAGGGATCGAATTACGAGATTCAGACTCAGATACTCGTTGCAACGCAACTCGGGATGGGTAAAGCAGAGCTCCTCGATGAGGCGAAAAACCTCAGCATCGAAGTTGGAAAAATGCTGAGTTCTTTGATCGCGTCGGTTGGAGCTAAGAGCTAGAAGCTAGGAGCTACACGCACATGGCTGTATTGGTCGACAAGAACACTCGCCTGATCGTGCAGGGGATTACCGGGCGCGAGGGGACGTTCCACGCCAAGGGCTGCGCGGAGTACGGAACCAAGGTGGTGGGCGGCGTGACGCCGGGCAAGGGCGGAACGACGCATGAGGGCTGGCCGGTCTTCGACACGGTCGAGAAAGCAGTGGCGGAGACGGGCGCGAATGTCACGGTCATCTTTGTGCCGCCGCCATTTGCCGCCGACGCGATCCTGGAAGCGAACGACGCGGGGCTGCCGCTGATCATTTGCATCACCGAAGGCATTCCGGTGAATGACATGGTGAAGGTGTGGAGCGTGCTGAAGCACTCGAAATCGCGGCTGATCGGACCCAACTGTCCGGGAGTGATTTCGCCGGGCAAGGCGAAGGTCGGCATCATGCCGGGGCGCATTCACAAGGAGGGCTCGATCGGAATTGTTTCGCGCTCGGGGACGCTGACGTATGAGGCGGTATATCAGCTGACGCAGCGCGGGATCGGGCAGTCGACGGCGATCGGGATCGGGGGCGATCCGATTATCGGCACGACACACGTGGACGCGCTGAAGCTGCTGAACGACGATCCGGAGACGGAGGCAATCATCCTGATCGGCGAGATCGGCGGGACGGCGGAAGAGACTGCGGCGCAGTTCGTGAAGCAGCATGTGAAGAAGCCGGTGGTCGGCTTCATCGCCGGGCAGACGGCTCCTCCGGGACGGCGGATGGGACACGCGGGAGCGATCATCTCGGGCGGCCAGGGGACGGCGGCCGAGAAGATGAAGGCACTGAAGGCGGCGGGCATTCACGTGGTGGAGACTCCGGCGGCGATTGGGGAGACGGTGGCGAGGGTGATTGGGAAAGGCTAGTTGTTAGTCGCCAGTTGCCAGTTGTTAGTGGCCAAGCCGGTGGCCTGTAGCCGATAGCCGGTGGCGAGCCAGATCCTACTCACCATTGCCACGAACGAAGTTTAACCAGCCTCGGATGAGGCTAGAAGCTAAAAGCTAGAGGCTAAGAGCTAATGAGTCAGCGTACTTTCAGCATTATTAAACCGGACGCATTTCGGAAGGGGAACGCCGGGGCGATTCTCGCGGACATCGAGAAGGCGGGGTTCAAAATTGTCGCGATCAAGAAGCTGTCGATTTCGAAGGAGCAGGCAGAGGGCTTCTATTACGTCCACAAAGAGCGGCCGTTCTTCGGATCGCTGACGCAGTTCATGTCGTCGGGGCCGATGATTGCGATGGTGCTGGAGAAGGACAACG
>DATGJK010000495.1:0-7032 GCA_035295245.1 Acidobacteriaceae bacterium | reverse complement strand
ATACAATCACGGATCCCACCTATGGGCAAACGGTCGAGGGCGAACTGGGCACGAGCAGCGGTCCGGGATACAACGCCGCCGCCGGATACAACCTGGCCACCGGACTCGGAACGATTGACGCCAACGCGCTCGTGAATGACTGGGGCAATGTGAAGTTCAGTTCCTCGAACATCACGATGACGGCATCGTCGACTTCCATCACCCACGGGCAGTCGATGACGATCAGCGGCAGCGTGACCGGCTCAGGGACGGTGAGCGGCAATGTGGCGCTGATGACCGACAGTTCGCAAACAGCACAGCAGGGCGCGAACTTCGGACAAGTGCTAGCCGGCAGCGCCAGCACATTGGCCGTCAGCAATGGAGCGTACACCGGCAGCGTAAGCGATCTGCCGGGCGGCACCTACGACATTTGGGGACAGTACAGCGGCGACGGAACCAACGGGCCGAGCACGTCATCGAAGACACAGATCACCGTCAATCCTGAAGCAAGCAGCGTTGCCTTCTCGCTGACCAACGCAACGGAATCGACATCAGCACCGGTCGCGCCCATTTCAAACGGCGCTACGGTCCAGTACGGAACCCAGGGAACGCTGACGGCTCAGGTGGTGCCGACAACCTACTACAACACGTGCGTCAACGTGAGCAGCCCCCCGAGCAGTTGCCGGACAACTGTCTACACACCGCCCACCGGCACCGTCGCCTTCGCAGACAACGGTACAACGATCGACACCGCGGCCATCAACGTGGAGGGCGAGGCAGCTTTCAACGCGCCGTTCAGCGTGGGCGCGCACAGCGTAACCGCCGGCTACTCCGGCGACAACAGCTACAACAAGGCGACCTCTTCAACGGTGGCGTTCACGGTAACGCAGGATCAACCGAACCTCTATGTGGGCGCGGCCAACCAAAATCCGCAAATCAAAAACTTCACCGTGATCGGCGGGCAGCCCACCGTCTTCTACGTGCTCATCGAGAACAGCGCGAACACCAACCAAAGCACCAGCGTAGCCATGGCCTCGCCGGTAGCAGCTCCTACCGGAACGATTACGGTCACAGGGCCGTCGGCGATCGTTCCCAATGGCAGCGCAACCATTTCCCTTGTGCCGGAAATCGATCCGTTTGACGATCAGCCTGCCGGCATCGCGCAGGTCACGTTCCCGGCGGCCACTGCCTCTGGGACCTACAATCTGACGATCAGTTACAGCGGCGATAAGAATTACACCGCCCTGACCGGCAACAACTCCGCCTCTGGCACAGTTTCATTTCAGAACCCGACGCAGCTGACGACTACCATGGCGGCCAGCCTTTCGGGAACGAGTATCACTCCGAACCAGAGCGTAACCGTTGCGGGCACGCTTACGGGGCAGAGCGGACATGCTGCACCGACGGGCGCGGTTTACGTGTACTTCAACGGCGACTGGATCACCTCGTATCCGGTGATTGCCGGCAGCGGATCCAGTTCCACGTTCTCAGGCTCGCTGACCAGCCAGGTTCTGGCGCAGGGCTCGAACATCATCACGCTCTACTATGGCGGAGACAGCACCTACAGCAGCAACAGCTACCTGCTCAACTCCGGTAACCCGATCGCTACCCCGGGTTCAGATTTCGCGCTGACCGCCTCGAGCGGCCTTGTCGCTGTTTCTGCGACCGGCAAGAACAAGCTGAGCACGACGTCCACCACCACGCTCATCATCACGCCAACGAACGGCTTTAGTGGCACGGTCAACCTGAGCGTTCCCGCGAACTGCGGCGTTACCTCCGGGCTGACGTGCAGTCTGAGCCAAAGTTCGGTATCGCTCAGTTACAGCAATACGGCAAGCGTAGGGCCGCTCAAGGGCCGCTGGCGGGTACTCCTTGGCGGAGGCGGAGCGACGCTGGCCTTTGTGCTGCTGCTCAGCATCCCGGCGCGACGGCGCGCCTGGCGGAACATGCTCGGGATCTTCGTTCTCGTTTGCATCGCTGGCTTCACACTCGGTTGTGGAGGAGGCAGCGGCAGCAGCAGCGGCACCTGCAATCTTGGCCCGGTTTGCAACGGGGGTGGAGGCAGTACTGGTGGCGGGGGCGGCACGCCCGGCACGGCCACCAACCCGGCTCAATCTGTCACGCTGACGGTGACAGCTGCGACGGGAGTGACGGCTGGCCATTACGGCGTCACAGTGACGGCATCCTCTGGGACCAGCCAGATCCACACCCTCGGCATCATCGCCCAGGTCGAATAAGTTCCTGGTCCGGAAATCCCGCTCCTTCATCGGGGAGCGGGATTTTCTTTTGCTGTAGACGCAGTGGTCGCACAAGGCATCCATGTCAAACAGCTTTGTATACTGCGTCCATTCGAGAAAAGGATCAGACCGGCCAATCGGGCTTGCATCGCGCTGAAGCTCGGCCTGATAGCGCAAGCGAGGACAGGCGGAGACGACGCGCGCTCGAGGTGATCTGGATCGCGGCGATCCTCACCCTCTATGCGCTGCATTTTCCGCATATCCTTGCCGATTTTCCCAATCACTCGCCGTGGATGGACTATGCGAAGTACACCGACGAAGGGTGGTACGCCAACGCTGCGGCCCGATTCACTCTGACCGGGCACTGGTACCGGCCCGGAGACTTCAACCCGGCCGTGGCATTGCCGGTGTGGCCCGTCCTGCTGGGCATCCTGTTCCACTTCACCGGTGTCAGCCTCGCGACGGCACGACTGCTGAATCTCGCGATTCTGGGCATCAACCTGCTGCTCAGCTCTCTGGTCCTGCGAACGCACGCACCGCGCTGGGTTGCGCTGCTCGCCATCACCATCCTCGCGGCGAATCCCTTTCTGTATGCATTCAGTCGGCTGGCGATCCTCGAGCAAGCCGTCATCTGCCTGATGCTGCTCACCTGGTGGCTTGCGCTGCGGTTGCGCGCGGCCGAGGGAAAGGCCCGCCCAGCCGTTTCTCTTCTGATCGGCGCTCTCTTCTGCCTGATGGTGCTGACGAAGACGACGGCCCTGCTGCTGACTCCTTCCGTTCTGTTGCTGATGGCGCACGCGTGCCGGTTCCGGCGCAAGCCGGCGCTGCGCAGCATAGGAATCGCCGCGGCCTGCGCGATCGGGCTCTGGTGCGCCTGGTATTTGCTGCTGATCCGCCCGCGCTTCCTTGCTGACTACGAATACTTCTTTCAGGCGAACCGGTGGCCGCAGCCAGTCGGCGTCGCCGCGCACCTCGCGGCTTACTGGTGGGCGCTGCACGGGCTGCTCTGGATCTCACCGACTCTCTGCATCGCCACCCTGGCTCTGCTCGCGGTTGTGGCCACGCAGTTCGCCCTGGTACGCCACTCGGCAGGGCGGCAGGGTGTTCTGTGGCGAAACCCGCTGGCGATCGCGTCGCTGCTGGCGATTGGCGGATACGTCTTTTTGATCGGCATGCAGAATCATCCGCAGCCGCGCTATTATCAGATCCCCATCTATCCGCTGACATTTCTCCTGGCGCTGACCACGGGTGAACTGATACGCAGCGCCGCGTCCTGGCTCCGCATTGCGGGTGCGGTCGCGACGGCCCTGATTGCCGGCGTCTGCCTGGCGGGTACGATTCGCATCGCAGGCTACGTCCGCCACCCGGAGTACACATGGATTCGCGCTGCCACCAATCTGAGTCGCACGATTCACGAGCATTCCGCTCCCAACACCCTGCTGCTCTCCATCAGCGGCGATGAAATTCAGCTCATGACTCATTTGCCGGCGATCTGCGACGACTATGGCATGTGGCCATTGCCTGACCGGCTTCGCGTCTATAAGCCTGCGTGGTATGCAGCATGGAACGAGATCGACGATGATGTGCAGGCAGAACTGGAGGCGCAGTACTCGATCCACGAGGTTGCGTCTTTCCCTGCTTTTGACGATCCGGACCGGAACGTGCTCCGACTTTACCAGCTGGAACCACGATCATCGGGTGAGCATCACGTAGATGATAGCCACTGGCCCGACAAGAAAAGTCAAGACGGTGAACCAATAGCCGAGAGGATTCTCGTCGCGCCGGAACTTGTAGCCTCGCGAGCGAATCTCGCCCGACCTTAGCCCCGCGACTCCGAAGTAGAACACCAGCGAGAAAAGCGCAATCACCGCGATTCTGCCGATCAGGAATTTGGGCATTTGTCAGTTCGCCCCCCGGCCTGTTCCCTTTCGCCTCAAATCATGAGCCTAATTGGCCCCGTAACAACATTTTCCTTGACACATCGGAAGACAGGACACAAGATATTGGTGGCTTGACAGTAGTTCGCCAGGATGTGGTAGAGGGATTCCGGAATCCCAGGGAGAAGGGTTCCACCGGAGGCAAGAACCACCAGGCCCTCCCACCATCATGGCTCTCACGAGGCTTCGTCCGCGCGAAGCCTCTCTTGTTTTGAGGCCCCCGGGCTATGGCGCCGCTGTGCGACTTGTCTGCTCTCCTCTCATCCAAGGGAGCGATGGCCCACAATCCAGCGCACCTCTTCCTACCCCTTGAGATCGGCTCGCTCACTCTGGCCAATCGCATCGTCGTGTCCCCCATGTGCGAGTACTCCAGCGATGACGGCTTTGCGAACGACTGGCATCTCGTTCATCTTGGCAGCCGGGCGGTTGGAGGAGCCGGACTCATCTTCACGGAAGCCTCGGCGGTTACGCCGGAAGGCCGCATCAGTCCGCAGGACCTGGGAATCTGGAAGGACGAGCACATTGGGCCGCTGGCGCGCATCACCGCGTTTCTGCACGGCCAGGGAGCGCATGCGGGAATCCAGCTGGCACACGCAGGGCGCAAAGCGAGCACGTTCAGGCCGTGGGAGGGCGAGGGCGTTGTGGCGCCCGAATCCGGTGGCTGGAACGAGGTTGTCGCCCCCAGCGCCTTGCCGTTTGCGCCAAACTATCCCCACCCGCAACAACTGGACCGCGCAGGAATCGCGCGAGTCTGCACCGCCTTCCGCGAAGCCGCTCGGCGCGCCGATCGCGCCGGCTTCGATGTCGTTGAGATTCACGCGGCGCACGGTTATCTGCTGCATGAATTCCTGTCGCCGCTCAGCAATCAACGCAACGATGAGTACGGCGGCGGTTTCGAGAACCGGGTGCGGCTCCTGCTTGAGGTTGTCACCGCCGTGCGCGAGGTCTGGCAGCGCGAGCGGCCCCTGTTTGTGCGCATCTCTGCCACAGACTGGACGGAAGGCGGCTGGGATCTGCAGCAGTCCGTGCGCCTGGCCGCGCTGCTGAAGGAGAACGGCGTTGACCTGATCGACGTCTCCTCGGGAGGCAATGTTGCGGGCGCGCAGATTCCCGTGGGCCCTGGATATCAGACGCCGTTTGCCGAAGCCATTCGCGCGCAGACCGGAATTCTTACGGGAGCGGTGGGCATGATTACCGATCCCGCGCAGGCGGCGCATATCGTGCGCACAGCGCAGGCCGACCTGGTGTTCATCGCGCGGGAATTTCTGCGCGACCCTTACTGGCCGCTTCATGCCGCAGCATCGCTGGGAGAGTCTGCCTCGTGGCCGGTGCAGTACCTGCGCGCGGCTCCGCGGGGCTCAAAAGCACGCCGGAGTATGGGTGACAAGGATTGATTCTTCTTGCCTTTCCAGCCGAAAGCTGGCCTATACTGCGGGCAGAAGTCACTATGCCCAAGGCCGCGACCTCGAAACACGGAAAGTCAAAGGCACAGCGTGAGATTGTCATCCCCGACAAGCTGTACTTCCGGATCGGGGATGTCGCGAAGCTGTGCGGCGTAGAGACCTACGTGCTGCGCTTCTGGGAAACCGAGTTCCCTCAGATGCGGCCGAACAAGAGCGGCACCGGGCAGCGACTGTACCGGAAGAAGGATGTAGAGCTGGCGCTGAAGGTTCGGCGACTGCTGCACGACGAGGGGTACACGATTGCCGGCGCCCGCCAGGTCCTGGCCCAGGAAGCCGGGATCAGGAAAAGTCCGCAATTGCCGCTGCTCGAAAATGGCTCCGCGGACCGTGCCAGGGCGATGCAGGCGAAGCTGCAGAAAGTGCGCGGCGAACTGCGCGAAATCCTGGGGATGCTCTCCGCTGCCCCACGACGCACACAAGCCAAAACGACGCATCCGGCGAACCGCGCCGGCACGCGCCCCAGCGCAAACCTCTTCGAATAACCGAGCTACTTCCCTGCCGCCAACATCATCGAGCGGCGGTAGAACCTGACCGCAATCACCAGCAGAACAATCTGAATAGCAATGGCAGTGAAGCCTATCCAGCGGTGACCGTGCGTCATGGTTACAGCAGGGATGCCGCCCAGAGCCGCACACGTTGCAGCCATGATGACGGCCTTGCGCCGCAAAGCTTCAGCCTTGCGATATGTTTCGCGGCTCATGGTTAGCGTCCGCCCCGCATGCCGCCGAGCATGCCCATGGCGCGCCGCTGCAGCATGCCGCCGCCCTTGCCGAGCCCTTTGAACATCTTGCGCATCTGTGCGTACTGGCGCAGGAGCTGATTCACTTCCTGGACCGTGGTGCCCGATCCGGCGGCGATGCGCTTGCGGCGGCTGCCGGAGATGATCTCGTGATGGTTCCGTTCCTTCGGGGTCATCGAATTGATGATGGCTTCGACGCGCGTGAACTGCTTCTCGTCGACCTGGCCGGCCATCTGCTGCATGCCGGCCAGCGGGCCGACCGAGGGCAGCATCTTGAGAATCGATTCGAGCGAGCCCAGCTTCTTGATCTGGCGCAGCTGATCGCGAAAGTCCTCCAGCGAGAAGCCGTCGCCGGAGAGCGCCTTGCGCGCGAACTCCTCGGACTTCTTCTTGTCGAGCTTCTCTTCTGCTTTCTCGATCAGCGACATGATGTCGCCCATGCCGAGGATGCGGCTGACGATGCGGTCCGGGTGGAAGGGCTCGAAGGCGTCCGGCTTTTCGCCGGTGCCGATGAACTTCACAGGCTGGCCGGTCACGTGCCGGATCGACAGGGCCGCGCCGCCACGGGCATCGCCGTCCATCTTGGTGAGCACCGTGCCGGTAAGCGCCAGACGCTTGTGGAAGGCTTCGGCGGAGCGGACGGCATCCTGCCCGGTCATGGCGTCAGCAACGAACAG
>DATGJK010000494.1:0-3716 GCA_035295245.1 Acidobacteriaceae bacterium | reverse complement strand
CCGCACCACCGGCGAATATGCCCTCGACATCCTTCGCCGCCTGCGCGAAGTCTCCGTCGAGAACGCCCAGTCTGAAAATCCCATCGCCGTCTGGGAACGCATGTCGACGACGGACACGACCGCATACTGCCCGCTCGCCTTCGGCTACTCGAACTACGCGCGCAATGACTACCGCGCCCACCGCCTCACCTTCGACGTCATCCCCTCCGCCGGACACGGCCCCATCGGCGCCACCCTTGGCGGCGCAGGACTGGCCATCTCCGCCCGCTGCGCCGATCGCGACACCGCCCTCGCCCATGCCGCATGGGTCGCAAGCGCCGGTTGTCAGCGTGGACTCTACGTCGACTCCGGAGGCCAGCCCGGCAACAAGCGCGCGTGGTACCACGAGCACGCCAACAGAATCACCAACGGCTACTTCCGCGCCACGCTGCCCGTCCTCGAAAACGCCTGGCTCCGCCCCCGCCACCTTGGCTTCGCCGCATACCAAAACATCGGCGCGGAAATCATCACGCGCTTCCTTGAGGGCAAAACAAAACCCTCCGCCACCCTCGACGAACTGGACCGCTCGTACCGCACCCATGCCTGCCCCTGACTCTCCGGTGGCGAGGCATTGGAATTGACAGAATCATAGGCTGCTGGAACCGGCACTGCACCGGAAGGCTCGGTGCGCTTGCGGTGGAACCGGTCGCGGGGCTATACATTCAGGGTCGCAGTCATGCCGATGGAGAGGACTGGCCGTGGACAAACGCGAATTTCTGAAGGTGTCGGGCGTGGCGCTGACGGGCAGTATGGTGCCACGGGTTTTGCACGCGTTGGGAGAGCCGGAGGAGCGCACCAACTGGTCGGGTAATTACACATACTCGACCAACAATTTGTTTCAGCCGACGACTGTGGAAGAGACTCAGAAGGTGGTGCGCAAGTGCGCGCACCTTCGGGCGTTGGGATCGCGCCACTCGTTCAACGGGATCGCTGACAGTACTCAGAACCAGATCGCGCCGGAAACTATGAAGTCGATAAACCTGGACCGGGCGGCGGAGACGGTGACGGTGGGCGCCGGCGTGCGCTACGGCGATTTAGCGCCGGTGATCGATGCAAAGGGATTTGCGCTGCATAACCTGGCATCGCTGCCCCATATCTCGGTGGCGGGCGCGATTGCGACGGCAACGCACGGTTCGGGACTGCACAACGGCAATCTGGCGACGGCCGTGTCGGGCATAGAGTTTGTGGCGGCCGATGGGCAGGTTGTACGGCTCTCGCGGGAGAAGGATGGAGACGAGCTGAAAGGCGCTTCGGTGCATCTGGGCGCGCTGGGCGTTCTGACGCGAGTCACGCTTGACCTGCAGCCGACCTATCGGGTGGCGCAGACCGTTTATCTGGATCTGCCGTTCTCGGTGCTGGAGCATCATCTGGAAGATGTGTTTGGCGCTGGTTACAGCGTGAGCCTGTTCACGGACTGGCAGAAGGGACGCGCTACCCAGGTGTGGATTAAGCAACGAACCGACCGGAAGGAGCCGGCGCTGGAGAAGGAATTCTATGGAGCGAAGCGGGCGATAACCAGGATGCATCCGATCACGGGACATCCTGCCGACGCGTGCACCGAGCAACTCGGCGTCCCCGGACCGTGGTATGAGCGCCTGCCCCACTTCCGCATGAACTTCACACCCTCGAGCGGCCACGAATTGCAGACGGAGTATCTGCTGCCGCTGGAGCACGGCTACCCGGCGATCCGCGCGGTCGAGGAACTGCGTGATCAGATCACTCCACATTTATTTGTAACGGAACTGCGCACGATTGATGCAGATGATCTATGGATGAGTACTGCGTATCAGCAGCGGTCGCTGGCAATTCATTTCACCTGGAAGCCGGAGTGGCCCGCCGTGCGCGCGATTTTGCCTCGCATCGAAGCGAAGCTGGAACCGTTCAAAACGCGGCCACACTGGGCAAAGCTCTTCACTGTCGCGCCCGGATATCTGCAGGCGCAGTACGCGCGGCTCGCCGATTTCAAAGCGCTGGCCCACCAATATGACCCGGACGCAAAGTTCCGGAATGAGTATCTTCAATCCAACCTGTACGCAAGCTAAAGAGGCGCACAGCGGAACGCAGGCATTCGAGAAGTCTCTGCGCGTCTTCTGGGCAAGAAAATCGCGGGCAAAAAGGGAATTGGACGCCAGCCTCTGTAACCCTACCCCTTCACCGCCGGAAAAATCGTAACCCTGAGCTGCGTTGACCCATACGGCTCCAGCCGAATCCGCTCCACCGTCTCGCTCACCTGCGCCGTCTCCACCTCCGGCAACGAAGGCGTAAACTTTTGCTCCCGCTTTTCCGGATTCCCCTGCAACTCCCACCCCGCAATCTTCCGCGCCGGCACCGTGAGGCTCACCGGCGGCCTTACCCAGGGATCGAACCCCTCCTCCGCGATTGCCTGCCTCTGCACCTGCACCTGCGTGTCGATCTTCGCCGCATCCACCGCCAGCCCATAATTCCACGCGCTCGTCGGCCGCGCCTCCCACCCAGGGAACGCCTCCGTCGACCACTTCTCTTCAACAACGGGCGTCCACTGCGCCGCAATCGGCAGCGAATACACCAGCGGACCGCGCTCCACGCCGATCCCGTTCTGTGGCCACTGCGACACCGCCACCTTCATCGGCAGCGTCAGCGCGACCACATCGCCCGGCCTGAACGTCCGCCGCAGCACAACAAATCCCTTGTTGTTCCGGCTCGTCGCCACCGCCGACCCATTCACCGTCACCCGCGGCGCGTCGCACCACCCCGGAATCCGCAGGCTCAGAGGAAACGCCACCGGCTTCTCCGCGTTCACCGTGAACCGAATCTCCTCCTCAAACGGATAATGCGTCGCCTGCACAATCTCCACCGGCGTCTGCTCCTCGCCCACCGTCGCATGCACCCGCGAAGGCCCATAGAGCACCGCCGCCAGCCCGTCCTCGCTCCTCATCCACATCCGAATCACATAATTCGGCAGGATGCGGTGTACGTTCCCGCCGCAGCACGCCGTTCGCTTCCCCGGATTCGGCTGGTACGCCATCATCCCCATGCCGTGCTCGGGAAACTTCGGCCAGTTGTGATCCGAATCGAGCGTCGCCAAAAACTGGTTCGGGCACGAGAAGTACTGCAGCGCCCGCCAGTCGCTCTTGATTGCCCCCGGAGCCGCATTAAAGCACGCCCGCTCCACGCGATCCCCCCAGCTCGCATCGCCCGTCGCCATTAGGTAGTAGCCCCACGACCAGGTATGATCCGCAATGTCGCACGTCTCATGCGAGTCGAGCGAGGTCCGCGTCGAGAACCACTCCGACGTCGACGGCGCCCCATCGATCAGCATGTGATAGTCGAAAATCCGCCGCTGCGACGCCAGGCCAAACTCCAGATACTCGCGCTTGCCCGTGTAGAGATACAAAATCCCCGGCTGCTTCGCCGTCTCCGCATACGTCTCGCCGTGCGCGTTGATCGGCGTGTCCCCCATCACCCGCAGATACCCCAGATCCGAGTTCTCCGGATCATCCGCATACTTCTGATAGCCGGCCCACGCCCTCTCCGCCATCTCCAGCAGCCGCGGATTCCGCGTCTTGCCGTAACACCACAGCATGTCCTCGATGTTGTTGACGTTCCGCTTCGGCTTCCCATAATCCGCCGTGTCGTTCAGATAATGCCGCTGCAGGATCTCCGCGATCTGCGCGCTCGTCAGCCCCGGAACCGGCGCC